>JAGRBM010000435.1 GCA_020434085.1 Chrysiogenia bacterium
ACCTGCCGGCCGGCCGCCAGCTCCGCGCAGAGAATGGACCACTCCTTGAGTGCGATGTTCGTGGGCTCGCCCATGAAGAAACTCCCGCCGGGGATTTGCGCCTCCCCCCAACGCGCGGCTTATGTAGCACAACGAATCAACCGAGCGAACATTCCGTGCACGGAAGATGCGCCGATTTGAATTTCGTTTTCAGATCAGCGTGCCCGAAATTTGGGCAGGCGCTTTCGAGCACGTGCACGATCACGTTCACGACAGCAAGGGTGAGTGCGGCCCCAACGGCTGGCGGGTGGTTCCGAAACCGGGTTAGAATGAGCCGATGCTCAGTAACGCTCACAACGCGCTGCTCGAAGAGCTCACCGCGCGCTATCGAGGCGCACTCGGCGCCGACGAGGCCACCTACCTGGGACACGTGCGCCGCGTGCTCGGTTTCTATGCAAGCCTGCGCGGCGCGCCGCTTGACGAGCGCGACATCGTCGCCGCCTTCTTCCACGACCTGGGCATCTGGACCGACCGGACCAATGACTACCTGCCGCCCTCGATCGAGGCGGCCCGCGCCTACCTCGAAGAAACCGGCCGCGCCGGTGACGCCGATCTGGTCACAGCCATGATCGACAACCACCACAAGCTGCGCGCCTACGCCGGTCCCCACGAAGAGCGCGTCGAGCCCTTCCGCCGCGCCGACCTCGTGGATTTCTCATTCGGCCTCTACAGCGCCGGCCTGCCAAGACAGGAACTTCGCGCCGCCTTCACCGAGATTCCGCCGGGCGCCTTCCGCAGGTTCCTCATCGGCCTCGCAGGCAAGTGGCTCCTGAAGTATCCGACCCGGCCGTTTCCGATTTTTCGGCTGTAGGGCCGGCCATCCACCGACAACCCACGCAGCCACAAAGGTCGTGGACGTGCTCGTGCACGTGCTCGATGAACCAGTGCACGCTTGCGATGCAGCCATTTCCCGTTCGTCCTGAGGAGGCGCGGAGCGCCGTCTCGCCCTCCGTCGCTGAAGCTCTGAAGGGCGATCCTTCCGAAGCCTTGGCGGAGGAGGACCGAAGGGCAAAAGGGCCTCGGAAGTCCGAATCGTGCACGAGCACGTGCACGCTCACGTTCACGACGGCAAGGGACGCCTCACCCGCACAGCTTGCGGGCGCTCCAGACGCGCCGGGCATTGCATCAAGTTGTTTCAGCGATGTCCCTCGCCGACAGGGCTTATCCTTCTCATCACATCCGAAAATCTCGCAAACCCCCGCCGTCCTTCAGCGACGGGCGAGTGCGGTGTCAGGTTGAGGGCCAAAGGCCCAACCAATCCCTCTTCCCCCGGCCCTCCTTCGCCACGGCTTCGAGAGGGCCGCCCTCCAGAGTTTCAACGAAGGAGGGCGGGGGGAAGGTGGGCGAAGCCCGGAAGGAGGTGCAGCGTACTGGCTCGAAGCACCCCCTCAGTCCGACTTCGCCAAGGCTTCGTCGGACAGCTCCCCCGTCTGCGGGGGAGCAGGGACTGATGGCGTTTGACCGGATACCAGCCACTTTCCTTTGGAGGCGGCCCGCGCGAGTGCTCCTCGGTCTCTTCCACAAAGTCCCGGCTTGCCACCCCGAAGTGGCCGAGCCACACCAGGAAGGCGCGGAGGAGGTGAAGAAGCTCCCACTCCCGCAGGGCCAGACGAAACCGCCGGCGCGCGCGCTCGCCCACGCGCCAGCCCAGATCCGTGCGTTCATCGTCGATGCAATCGCGCGCACTCCAGTAGACCCCCTCGTCGTGAAACCCGCGCAGGAGGATGACGTTGGAAATCGCCGCCGGGAGCGAAAAATACAGCAGCACCGCCCGCTCGGCGGGCCGCCATCGCCCCGAAGCGAGAAAAAACGCCAGGCGCGAGCGCATCTGGTTGCGCACAAAACACCCCGTGCGCGAAATCGCCACCTGCACCGTCGCCCGCGCCGCCAGCTCCTCAAACGTCGGCGGCGGCTTGGGCAGTTTTTTGGGGAGAAAGGCCCACATGGGGGAGATTGTAGGGGAGGGGTGTGACGTATGGGGTCACGCACCAGAGAGCGCGAGGCGCAACAGATCAGCTCTTCCCCCGTCGCCGGGGGAAGATGCCCGATGGGCAGATGGGGGGCCAAGAAGCGCGAAGCGCATCCCCTCAGCTCTTCCCCCGCAGCCGGGGGAAGATGCCCGGTGGGCAGATGGGGGGATCACGCAGTGCCTGTCGACTCCCCCCTCAGTCCGGCTTCGCTTTCGCTTCGCCGGACAGCTCCCCCGTCAGCGGGGGAGCACTACGGGGTTGCGCCTTCGGCGCTACTTTTCTCCCACGGCACCCAAATTGCGATGTCTTCTTCCAGAAGGAGAATTCCATGCAACGACCACTACGCGATCCCGCCCGTTTGTTACGACGCAATCCCACGCCTGCGGAATCAAAACTCTGGGAAAAGCTGCGAAAACGTCGCCTCGGCGGCGAAAAGTTTAGGCGTCAGCATGGCGTCGGCCCCTATATTCTCGACTTCTACTGTCCGGCCAGGCGGCTTGGTGTCGAAGTAGACGGCGGACAGCATTCGGAAGCTGAACACTTCGTTCGGGATTCGGTTCGCGATGAATATCTCAAAGCCCATGGGATTCGTGTGTTGCGATTTTGGAATTCGCAAGTTGAGCGGGGGATGGAAGAAGTGCTTGATGAGATTCTACGTGTGATCGAAGTGCGGAGATAGAGAGCGCGAAGCGCAACTCCTCAGCTCTTCCCTCGCCGCCGGGGGAAGATGGCCGAAGGCCAGATGGGGGCCTTGCCTAACCTAGCCTCCTGTCCTCCGAATCCTTGTCGAAGAAGGATGGCGAAGTCGGAAAGGCAGATGGGGCGCCAGAGAGCGCGAAGCGCATCACCTCAGCTCTTCCCCCGCTGCCGGGGGAAGATGGCCGAAGGCCAGATGGGGGGACTCAGTACCGATTCGCCCCCACAGTCCGACTTCGCTTTCGCTACGCCGGACAGCTCCCCCGTCTGCGGGGGAGCGCTACGGGGTTGCGCCTTCGGCGCTACTTGATCCCATACTTCGAAATCTTCTTCATAAACGCCTGCCGCGAAATCCCCAGGACTTCCGCGGCTCTCGTGCGGTTGCCTTCGGTATGCAGCAGGGTCTCGCGGATGATTTCCTTTTCGCGTTCGGTGAGCCGGGCTTTCAGGGTGCCGGTGCTGGCGATGACGGTTTCGTCGCCGTCTTCGCCGGCGGGGGCGCCGTTTTCGGGGGCGTCGAGGACTCGGTCGGAGAGGTGCTGGACGTCGACGGGCTCACTGGGGCCGGCGTTGATGCCGGCGCGCTCGATTTCGTTTTCAAGCTCGCGCACGTTGCCGGGCCAGTTGTAGCGCTGCAGGGCGAGCACGGCTTCGTCGGTGATCTCTTCATTGGAACGGCCAAGGCGCGCGCCCACCTTGCGCATGAAGTGGCGGGCCAATAGTCCAAGGTCCTCGCGCCGCTCGCGCAGTGCCGGGACTTTCACGGGAAAGACGTTGAGGCGGTAGTAGAGGTCCTCGCGGAAGCGGCCCTCGCGCACTTCCTTTTCGAGGTCGCGGTTGGTGGCCGAGACGATGCGCACGTTGACGTGCTTGCCCTTGGCGGAGCCGACGGGGATGATTTCGCCTTCCTGCAGCACGCGAAGCAGCTTGACCTGCATGGAGAGCGGGAGCTCGCCCACTTCGTCGAGAAAGACGGTGCCGCCGTCGGCCACGTCGAATACCCCGCGCTTGTTCTCGCTGGCGCCGGTAAACGCGCCCTTCACATGCCCGAAGAGTTCGCTCTCCAAAAGGTTCTCTGGAATCGCGCCGCAGTTGCGGGCGACGAAGAGCTTCTCGGCGCGCGGGCCGCTCTGGTGGATGGCGCGGGCGACGAGTTCCTTGCCCGTGCCCGTCTCGCCCAGCACCAGCACGGTGGTGTCGGTGGGGATGACGCGCTCGAGTTGCGAGAGCATGGCCTTCATGCTGGGGGCCTCGCCCACGATCTCCATGTGGGGGTTGGCCTCGGTGCGCAGCAGTTTGTTCTCGTCGGCAAGGCGCGCCTGGCTGGCGCGAAGGGCGTCGACGAGTTCGATGTTCTCCAGGCTCTTGGCCGCATGGGCGGCGAAGACGGTGACAAGGTCGAGGTCGCGGTCGCCGAAGCTGCCCGCGCCCACGCGCACTTCCACACGGATGGCCCCGCGCAGCGCGCCGCGCACGAGAAGCGGCGCCAGCATGCCGGTGCCGGTGCCCGGCGCGCTTTTTCCGCCGGGAAGCTCGATGAGCACGGCGGCCTTTTCTCTTTCGAGCTTGTCGCGCACCGCGCTCGGCAACTCTGCGGGTGTCTTCTCCTCGCCGTCGATGGAGCGCACCACCACGGGAACGAGCCGCTCGCCCTGCACTTCGTAGACGCACACCATGCGCGCGGGCTCCCACCCCTCGAGCAGGCTCTTGCAGATTTGCTCCAGAATCTGGGTGCGGCTCTTCGATTCGGCCAGGTCACGCACCAGCCGGAAGAGCACGCTGATGGCGGCCGAGTCGCCGCCCAGGCGGTCGCCGAGTTCGCGCGCCTGGGTGACCGAGCGCGAGGCCACGATGGTGCGCGTCGATTCGAGGTCGTCGCTCAAATCGGCGCCGATGAGCCGGAGGCTGATGCCCGATTCCTCTCCGCCGAGCAGGAGCTGGTCGCCGGGGCGGATCTCTACCTTGTCCGAGCGGAAAAAGCTGTCCTGACCATCGCGGCGCAAGGCGGAGCCGTTTGTGGAATCCAGATCACAGTAATAGACGCGCTCGCCGGAGATGTAGATCTGGCCGTGCTCGCCCGAAACATAGGGATTGTCGATCTGGAGGTGGTTGGAGGCCGCACGGCCGAGGTTGACGATTTCCTCGTCAAACTCCCGCACGTGCGCCCCGGCGGCGCCCTCGATGATTTCGAGTCGAATCATGGGTCTTTCGTTGGCATCCGGCGCGGGCCGCGTCAACCGGCCGGGACTGCCGGCGCTCGCCCCCGGCCGCCGGTCGCGTCTTCCCGGCGCCGCCCTTTTGGCACATGTTGCCACTTCAGAGGGCCCGGTGCTAGCGTACCCCACGGTGGTTAACCGGATTGGGATCGGGGGAAGCAAGCCTTTCTCAAGCTTCGGCCCCACCGCAACTTGGAGCAAGTGGCACGCGCGTGACACAGCACGAGCGGCCCGCATCTTTGAATGAGGCATCCGTGGAACTCGCGGAACTGAGCACAGGGCTGCTCCGGCAAGCCGTTGCAGCCTATATGGATCTCGCCTGGGAGGGCGCCACCCCTCCAGAGCGCACCTCTTCCCTTGCCTCGCTCACGGGGCTCGCCGACGATGCGAGCGCCGAGGAGCTGCTGGCCTGGGAAGGCTTTGAGCGCGAGGGCACAAACGGCGGCACCCGCCGCGTGCAGCTCCGCCTGGGCAATGCCCGCTATCCCCACATGAAACTCTCGCTGGAGCGCCTTCGCGAGTCGGGCCAGTGGGTCTTCTCCGTCGATACCCACGACCGCCACCTGCCGCCCGAGGCGCTGGGCGCTTCCTTCGCCGCGCTTCAGCAAAGCAACGAAGAACTCAAGATGCGCATCGAGCAGCGCTGGGCCGATCTGGGACTCGACACCGCCCGCGCGCGCCTGCGCGACTTCGTCGCCAGGGAAGGCGACCGTCCCGAGCAGGCACAGAGCAAGGGTTACGCCCTGCTGGTCGATGACGATCCCGACATCCTCGACGTCGAACGCATTGTCGTCGAGCGCGCCGGTTACCACGCACTGCTGGCCGCCAGCGGCGACGAAGCCCTGGAAAAGGCAGAAGCCTGCGGCTGCCAGATCGCGCTGGCGCTGGTCGACATCATGATGCCGGGCAAGAGCGGCTACGAGCTGGTCGAGGAGCTGCGCAGCAAGAAGGCGCTCTCTGGCCCGGTGCTCTTCCTGACCGCCATGATGGCCGGCACCGTGCGCGACGAGCTCTGCGACAAGGTGCTCCACAAGCCCTTCGACATCGAAGAGCTAAGGCAGACCATGAAAGCGGCCCTGGCGCGCGCCTGAGCACTGTCATCACGCAGCGCGTCGCGAGCCGATTCCCCGTTCCGCGCCTTTCCAGCTATCATTGAGTAACCGAAAGGGGTTTGAGGGCCCGTGATTCGCGACTTCACATTGCATGGCCAGGTCGATGAGCGCATCGAATATTACGCCATGGTCATGGGCCCCAATCTCGAACGTCACCTCTATTCGTTTGAACTCGGCGGCACCGACGACGACTACGTCGTGCGCTTTTTCTCCCGCGGCAACGAGCTGACCCTTGACGGCGAAGGCGTCACCTTCCGCGGCACCGGCGGCTCGTTCTGCGAATACATGTTCGGCGTGGACCTGCCCTATGACGACCTGACCCGCGCCGATGTGTGCAACCGGCTCATCGTGCACGGCGCGCTGCAGGACATGGGCGGCGACGGCCTGAAATTCACCGCCCGCACCGCCGGGCGCGAGTCCTACGACTCGATCTTCTTGAACGGCAACGCCGTCTCCAACTTCTACTTCTTCATCTCCCCTTCGGACCCGGCGATGTCTGTGCTGGAGATCCAGCGCGAACTGCTGCGGCTGACCGGAAAGAAGCTCAAGCGCCTGCAGCTCTCCTCCCAGCGCGAGGGCGGGCTCTCCCACGTGACGCATTCGCTGATGGAATGGCTCGGGGACCTGGCACCGAACCTTTTCGTGATCGAGCTGACCAACCGCACGCACCGGACCTATTACGACGAGTGCCGGCAGGCCTTTCTCGACGACCACGACCTCATCGGCGCGGTCGAAGTGGGCCTTGTCGCGCGCGCGCAGGAACTGGGCATCGACCAGTACACCCGCGAGCGCATCAAGATCGACATGGTCTACAAGCACCCGGAGAACAAGTCGCTCATCGACGAGTACAAGCGCCTGCTCGTAGAGGCCAGCACCCTCGACGTGGTGCCGACCGAGGTGGTCGCGCGCCTCTCGCGCCTTCGCACCCTCTCGCTGCGCCGGCGCATTCCCGAGGTCATTCTCACCAAGCTCGACCACAAGTTCCCGCTTTCGGCGCGCCAGGACACGGGCGAGCCGGTGGCCGACCACTTTGAGGAAGCCCGCACCATTCTCGAGGGCCTGTTCCTGACCGGCACCGAGCACGTTGATCACGACAAGCGCGACCTGGAGTCGCTCATTCGCGCCAAGCACCGCGCCACGCTGACCCACGCCTCGAAGTTCGAGGAGATCCTGCTGGAGACCGGGCGCCGCATCGACGAAGCCGCTGACCGCGATGAGGCCCCGCCCGAGGCGGTGCAGCAGTTCACCACCGTGGTCACCTACTTCGACCGCTACGACGCCTGCAGCGAGACGATCAATCACCTCTCGTTCATCGGCGAGAGCAGCCTGCAGCCCGAGCGCATCCGCTCGCTGCGCAACAACTACGAGGCCTTCAACCAGATCAAGCCGGGCCTGTTCGAGGAATGCTTCTTCGGCCCGCTGCTGGAGAACAAATACCTCTCAGGTTACGGGCGCAAGAAGATCCAGACCCTCCAGAACGGGCTCAAGGACCTGACCCAGGGCGAGGAGAGCTACAGCTCCGTGGCCGAACGCCTTGCCGCCATTGCGCAGCAGGAGAAGAACTACAACCTGCTGGGCACCTACTTCCGCAACAACATGCAGCTTGCGTATCTGTACAAGAGCGGCGAGCCCGCCGACCGCCTGCACCAGAAGGTCACCACCGACCTGTTCGTGCGCGGGCTCATCAAGGAACCCATTCCGCTGGACATCTTCCACGTCGCACTCCAGCACATCCTCGAAGAAGACTTTTACGTCACCGAAGTCCTGCCCCAGATCGTCGGACGCAAGGACACGAAGCTACGGCTGGATTTCCTGACCAACTCGGGACTCGACCTGTTCCGCATCGAGGAGCTCGAAAAGGAATATCTCGAGCGCAACCGCTTCCCCGAGGAATCCCTGCCCCCCATCGAGACGCTGGGCCTGCCCAATCCCCAGGCGAGCTGAGCGGCTTTTCCGACAGGGCATGAAGCAAAGTTCATCCCCGCGTTAGCCACGCTTCATCAATCTGCAGTAAGATCTGTTCCTCTGAAGGCACAGCCAGTGGGAGGAACCCGGATGTCAGCAATCCGTACCAGCCGATTCGTATTCATTGCCCTTGCGCTTTTCCTTGCGGCCGCGGCCCCGGCCGCGGCGGGCACCTACAGCCTGAGCACGGGCATTACCGACGTCACGGTCTTTCCCGACCGCGCGCGCGTGGAGCGCAGCGGGGGTAAGGACCTGCCCGCGGGTACGCACCTCATCGAGATCAAGGGCATCCCGACCCAGGCCATCGAAAATTCGTTTCAGGTCTCTGCCACCGGCCCCAGGGGCGCGCAGATTCTGGGCGTCGAGACCGGCGTTCAGTTCGAGCCCGAGACGCTGAGCCGCGAGGTGCTCGCCCTCCAGAAGAAGGTCGACGCCAAGCAGGCCGAAGTAAATGGCGTGGACGACCGGCGCGCGGGCATCAACGAAGAGCTCACCTTTCTCAAGCGCCTGAGCGAGAGCGTCGCAACCAAGGGCGGCGAGAGCCTGACCAGCGCGCCGCGCATCGACGTCGCGGGCTGGAAAAATACGTTGGGCTTCCTGCAGAAGGAACACACGCGCCTCAATCGCGAGCTGCGCGAGCTCGAACCTGCCAAGAAGAAACTCCAGGGTGAGCTGCGCGCGCTCCAGCTCGAGCTGGCAAAGCTGCAGTCCCAGCAACGCACCCGCTACCGGATGGTCACGCTGGAAGTTTCCCTTCCCAATCCCGGAAAGGTCAGCGTCGACCTGGCGTATCTCACCTACGGCGCATCGTGGACGCCGCGCTACGAAGCGCGCGTCGACACCGGCGCCGAAAAGCTCCAGCTCGCCTACGGCGCCGAAGTGCGCCAGCAGAGCGGCGATGACTGGAAGGGCGTGGATCTTACGCTCTCCACGGCGCGTCCTTCCGAGAATCAGATTCTTCCCGAACTCAGTCCCTGGTACATCGACGTGCCGCGCCCCATGCCGCGCAGTCTGGAGCGCGCCAAGCGCAGCGGCGGCGGCGCTGACATGATGATGCTGGCCGAGGCCCCCGCGTCCATGGAGGTCAGAGACGAGGCAGCATACGAAATGGACGCGCCGGCCGTCGCGATCATCGATGCCGGTCTCTCCACCGAATTCAAGGTCGCGCGCAAGCAGAACATCCCCTCCGACGGGGAGAACCACCGCGTTGCATTGCAGGGCATCGACCTGAAGGCGCCGCTGGCCGCGCGCGCCGTGCCCAAGCGTGAGGAGGCGGCCTTCCTGACCTCGCGCGTGGAAAACTCATCCGAGGTTCCGCTGCTTCCGGGTGCGATGCAGGTCTTCCGCGACGGCGCCTTCGTGGGCGGCTCGCAGATGCCTGCCGTGCTGCCGGGTGAAACCTTCGATCTGTCACTGGGTCGCGACCCGCGCTTTACGATCGAGCGCGAGTACGTGCTCACCAAACGCGACGAGGGCGGGTTCTTCTCGAAGAAGGTCACCCGCGAGTTCCACTACCGCATCAAGGTGAAAAACTTCCACAAGAGCGCGCGGCGCATCGTGATCCTCGATCAGGTGCCCGTCGCCCAGGACGGACGCATCGAGGTGAAGCTCGGCGAGGGGATTACGCCCCCGAACAGCGCCGAGACCGATCCGGGCCTGCCGGGCAAAGCGGCCGCCAGCGTCAAACGCGCCCCCGGCGACCCGACGCCCAGACCCGGCACGCTGGCCTGGGAATACGAGATCCCCGCCGGCGGCGAGCGGACCATCGAGCTGAAATTCAGCGTGGTCCACGACGCAGGCATCGAGGTGAGCGGGCTCTAGGACTCCAACAATGCTTTCGTAGGGGCGGGGTCTACCCGCCCCTTTTTTGTGAGGCGAATTACGCACAAGGGCGGGTAGACCCCGCCCCTACATCCGGGACGAACAACCTGCTAAACTTTTCGGTCGGGAAGGTTTGGAAGCATGGCCGATGGCGCCGACGAGGCGCCGGAGTTTTTCTCTCCGGCGCTCGGTGAAAAATACGACGAGTTCTGGAACCGCACGGCGGCGACGGATGCGGGCGCGCTGCTCGGCGTGGGCGGCTATCCCTTTGGCAAGCCGCCGACGGAGACCTCACTCACTTGGCAGGGGCTTCCGGTCGCCCGCTTCATTTCCGAGCACCTGGACCTGCAGCTCGACGACGACGTGCTCGAAGTGGGCGTGGGCGTGGGGCGGCTCGCCCAGCACCTGGCGCCGCTGGTCAGCAACTACCACGGCGCCGACGTCTCGGCCTACATGCTCATGCACGCGGCGCGCCGTCTGCGCGAGGTGGACAACCTCCACCTCCACCATCTCCAGAGTTCCGACCTGCGCTCGCTGCATGCCGAGTCCTTCGACAAGGTGTTCTTCCAGCACGTGCTCATTCACCTCGATCCCGAGGACCAGTTCAACTACATCCGCGAGGCCCGCCGGGTGCTCCGGCCGGGCGGCGTGGCCTACCTGCAGTTCTACAACTTGCTGCACGAGCGCGGCTTCGCCGAGTACGTCCACGCCGCCGACCAGGTCATCCTGCAGGGCGGGCGCCAGCGCGGCGCCGTGCGCTGCCAGACGGCTGAAGAGGTTCGCTACATCCTCACGCAGGCGGGCTTCCGCGTGCTGGACGAGCGCAGCCACCTCGAAAAAGTCCGCCAGCGCTTCCAGTGGATTCCCGACCGCGACTGGGAGTTCTACCTCATCGCCGTCTGCGCCCGCGATTAAGAGGGCAGGTAGACCCCGCCCCTACAACCTCATCGTAGGGGCGGGGTCTACCCGCCCGGTATTTCGAATCACCGCCGCTCGCTGGCCCCTTTCCCCTCCGCCCGGTATGCTGGTCACCTCAGCCAAGCTTCGGGGAGTCTGCCATGCGTGTTTTTGCCGCCGCCTTGTGCCTTGTTCTTGCCCTCGCCGTGCCCGCACGGGCGCAGGATGCCAGTGCGCTCATGGCGTGCCCGCCGCGCACGGACGGGACGCTCGAGTATGCCGCGCGTTATCTCAAAGCCGACTGGGTCAAAAGCGATATCCCCGGCAAGCCGGACCTGGCCATCGCGCTGCTCGCACGCATCGTCAACCGCTCGGGCGCGCCGGTCGAGATCGCCAACCCGGTCAAGGCCTTCAACAACAGCGTGCGCATCCGCTACCCCGACGGCAGCGCCGCCACCTCCACGCTGACGATTTTCCCGCCCGCACCGGATGCGCCAGGGACCATCACCCTCATGCCGCACGAGCCCTACGTCTTCGGACAGGGCGCCGTGGCCAAGTGGGCGGAGCTGCACAAGAAGCAGAAGGTGGAAAAGGACGTCCTCGTCATCGCCGAGATCAAGATGAGTGAGGAAGAAGCGGGCGAGGACCAGTGGAGCGGCTGCATCGAGTCACGCATCGGTGACATCGTCTACCCCAAGGAAGAAACCAGCGAGCGCGACCACGCCGACCAGACGGTTACCGAGCTGGGCAAGGCGCTGCGCGAAGAGAACGATCTGCCGCAGAGATAGGCGCTCCTCCACGGCATGTCATTCTGAGCGCAGCGAAGAATCGGCGTGGCTGTCGGGGACGCGATTCTTCGCTTCGCTCAGAATGACATTTTTGTTTGCCGTGACATCCCGGCTCGAATTACCGGCGGCTAGTCCCGCGCGCGAATCACCAGCGTGCCGGCCAGCTTGTCGTGAAGTGCCTGCTTGCGCCCGGTGAAGGCGGCCATCAGATAGCCGATGTACAAAATGAGCTGGGATACAAACTTGCTGAAATAACGCGCGGTCGCTTTCGGCATTGAAATTCGGTCACCATTTTCATCGGCAACTTTTATCCCCAGTGCCATTTTCCCCAGCGTCGCCTGCTTCACCGAGCTCTGCATCAGCGCGAAATAGGGCCACGCCAACACGAATGAAATCAGGTTGACCTTGGCCCAGGCGGACCCCAGGTCCTGAAGATCGCTCAGATCGGGGATGACCCCCAGGCTGAGGCTCTCCACCATTGCAGGATCAACTCCGAAATAGTGAAACAACACCTTTTGAACCGGGGTCAGCACAATCCCGAGCAGGAACATGTCGATGAGCCAGGCGACAAAGCGTCGCCAGAAACCGGCGTATTCGAGCGGCGCCTGCAGTGCCGCGCCGCCCGGATCCTGGGGAAGCGCGCCCTCGGGGGCCTGCGCCGGAACGCCGCCGCCGAGCGGGTTGCCGCAACTGCTGCAATACTGCGCGCCTGCTTCATTCTGGCTGCCGCACCTGATACAGAACATGGCGTAATTCCTACAGTCTATTCATCAATCGGATATATTTCGTCCAACAATATGCCTTTACGGTAGGGTTTACCGCGCACTCTTACTCGACGATCCCAAAGTGGTCGCACAATATCTGCCATCATTCCTTCTAGCACAGTTACGGTAATCGTCTTTCCATCGTCCGCAAGAACTTTGATTTTGTCTTCCGTGCGAGTGGAATCGGCATACTGAAGCAGTCCTTCAATTTCAACAATTTCATCCGCTACATCCTCAAGGCTTGTAGCATGGCTGATCATCTTGGATGTACTTCCCCTCGGTCGCCTCAGCGCAATTTTCCGCTCCTTTTCACCAACACCGGCAGTAAACCCAACCTGCGTCACAAGATCACCATCCGGCGCGATAGAGCGCGCTAAGTTCAAGAAATTCCGATAGTATGCATCCTCGGGAATCAGGTCTTGAAGCGCTACAGCATCCTCACGCTCGTAGCATGCGAGACCGGTCAACACATCCTCCACAATATCAGAACTAGAAATCGTTGGGCCGAATTCATCACTCAAATTAAGCTGAGTGCTGCCTACGCGAATCGTCAACGCAAAACTTGCAGGCCTTGGCGTCGACAAATATGGTTCGGCAAGGATTCGAATCTTTTCTGACGGTCGCCCTTTTTCTCTATAATTCGCGCCTACGCGCCGCTCTGCAGTGCGCTGCAGCATTTTCGAAAGGCTTTCAATGCGGCCCCAGACCATCTGAACCGGTGCGAATCCGAAGCCAACGCCTCGTCCCGAGATGCTCAACTGAAACTCCGATGGTCCCAATTCAATACCTTTTGTTGCCAGGTGCCTGCTAAATTGCGCCTGCTCCAACACATGTCGGAGTTCTTCAGCAATTGCAGATGGCGCATTGCCGGCCAAACCCGCTGCAGCGAGTTTCTCGGCCTCATCGCACAAGTTCGCTTCAAGAGCTAAAGCAGCCGCGCTACGAAATAGAATACTCCGGTCCGGTTCCATTTCATTCACAGAACGCAGCGCGTCGGCTGCTTTCTTTTCCAGCTCGAAGGCCTTCGCGAATAGCTCAGTAGCCAAACTAAGCTCTTCACGCCGTCTTGCTTGCGTTGCTTGCTCTGCAATATCCATTGCAGACCGGTGTAGCTCTCTAATCTTCTTCATGGCACTTCAACCATGTGCGCTTCCTGCAGCGCAAAACCTACAACAACCACCCATCCAGGCGTGTTTCTTATATTCCCTTTCTTGACTTGGCTTTTCTTTTGCTGAACTCGTTTCTGGATTTCTGCGAGATCGCCCCTCAATGTACCAGAAATTTCCAATTTCCCTTTTCGATCAAAAAGTGCTGTATCACTCTCATCGCCCAGCCAGTAGTCAAACCCAGTTCCCTTGTAGGATCGTTCCACACCCGTGTGCGCAGTGAATTCACGGACTGCACCAATTGCAATTGCAGTTGCTCCATCCTCCGTGGCTTCCTGCATGTCTGCGTGCGCCCTGCGGATACTATGATCTAAGTCCAGACGGTGAACCGATACTTGCTTACTTACGTAACCGGCGACTTTGAATCTGCAAGGATTGGCATGACCAACCGCTTCCAGACAGACACTCGCGGCCTCGGCCGCATTGGTCGCAACACCTTGGCTAAACCCGGAGAATCCAGCGCTCAACGCGACGAGGTCGATGATATGTCCTCCCACAGAGTATCCTCACATTGCACATTATGATGAAATATTGACATTACACGGCATACTCGATTGCGTCGATTGACAAATACGCCAAAACTCATGCAGTTTCAATGGGTTATGCGCGCGCGCCTTCCGGCCAGGCGAGCCGCAGGCTAACCCCCACGCAGGTTCACT
>JAGRBM010000436.1 GCA_020434085.1 Chrysiogenia bacterium
AGGGGCGGGGTCTACCCGCCCTCTTTTGTTTCCCCAGGACAATAGAGCGGGATCGCCCAGGTGCCCTTCGAGAGGGTATAGCCGTAGTCTTTTTCCAGCGCGCCGCGCAGCACGCCATCGGGGTCGTGGCCTTCGACGAAGTAGTCGATGAGCAGCAGGCAGCTCCCGCTTTGCGCCACGCGCCCGGCCCACGCGCGTAGCGCCTCGTCGCTCATTCGCTCATCCAGGCTGATCGTCGCCTCGGGCGTGGCAAAGGAATCGCTCCACACGCCGACGAATTCGAGGCCGCTGTCCCTTGTTTCAAGCCGGATCACGTCGGCCAGCTCACCCGGGTGTACGTAGACCGGGTTCTTTACCGAGCGCGCTGCGACTTCGGCAATGAGATTGCGGAAGAGGATGGGTCGCGCCGGATGAACCTCCAGCTTGAGAGCCGTTGTGCTCAGCAGCACGAGCGCGGCGAAGAGTAGCGAGAAACCCCACGCCACCTCGCGCAGACTGGTGCGCAGACCCTCGGCCAGCAGAATGAACAAAAAGAAGGTCGCCGGGCTGTAGACGCGCGAGAAGTAGAACGGCAGGCCGGAGTATTTGAGAAAAATCGCGCCGTTTACCAGCACGAACACCAGCACGCTGAGCGCCGGCAGCACGCCGGGCGCGCCCTTTTCGCGCAGCGAGCGATGCCCGCGCCAGAGGAAATACAGCAGGCAGAGCGCGAGCGCGAACTCGCTCGCCACTACCCAGCGCCCCACGTGCGGCCCCCACGACCAGAGCTGGCCGTAGAAGAAGAGATCGGCCAGCACGTTGGTCGGGCGCGTCGGCGACCCGAGCTGCACCCAATCGCGCATGAATGCGAGATATGCCGGAATCTCCGGGCGCGGATCAATGGCCCAGAAGCTCAGCGAATAAAGAAACACCGCGACCATCGGAAGCTGCGAGGCGGTCAGCAACACCCAGTCGCGCGCCTTGAGTTCCCCTCGCAGCAGCCAGACCAGCGAGATCGCCAGCGCGGCAAACCAGGGCAGCAACATGTAGCCGCCGCTCAGGAATCCAGAGAGCGAGACCGCGCCGAATGCGAGTAGCGTTTTCGTCTCGACCCTGCGGGTCTCGATCACCTGTGTTACGAGCAACGTGGCCAGCAAGGCAAAGAGCACGAGGAAGGCGTATTCCTCGGCCTGCCGCGCGATGGCCACGTGCATGGGCGAGAGCGTCAGCAGCGCCAGCGCGCCGAGCAGGGCACGACCGCCGAGGTAGCGACGCGCAAGCAGATAGAAGAGCGGGATGCACGCGGTGCTGCAGAGCGCCTGCAGCGCGCGCATGAAGAAGAAGCTGTGCCCACGCGGCCAGACAAAGCCCGAGAGCCAGGTGGTGAACACCGAACCGGCGTGCCCCACGGTGGCCTGTTCCCACAGGCTGGTATTGGGCTCGATCGCCCAGAGGATGCGGAAGGCCTCGTCGAGCCAGAGCTCGTGCCGGCCCAGCGCCAGGAAACGCACCAGCGCGCCGAGCACCGTGAGCGCGGCGACCTGAATCGTCAGCGCATTCTGCCGGGGTTGTTCGCTCATCGCGCCTCCCCCGGACAATAGAGGTGCGCAATGGACCAGAAACTCGAAACGAGTTTGTACCCGTACTGCCGCTCCAGCAGGGAGCGGAGCTCGCGGTGGGGGTCGCGCCATTGAATCCAGTGGAGTTCAATCAGGCAGGCACGCGCTGTGGCAATTTCATTGGCGGCGGCGGCGAATTCGCGCCCGCGCATCGGGGTAAGCACGTCGCGCCACCCCTCGGGCGTGAGTTCGGGATCGCGCCACACGCCGCGCAGCGGCGGCGAGTCCTTGCGCGCGCTCGGGCGGATGAGCGCCGCGAGCTCGCCCGGATGCACGTAGACCGTTTCGCCGGGCGCCACGTGTTCGGCTGCGGCATCCAGAATGCGGCCCTCCCACGACAGATGCACCGGATGAAAACCCGTCCACATCATGGCGAGCGAGAGCAGCACCGGCGGCAGATAGAGCACCGCCGCCGCCAGCCGCTGCGCCCTGCTCGCGGCGATCAGTCCGCTGGCAATCAGCAGGTAAAAGGGAAGCGAGGCCGTCGCGTAGGCGCGCGCGAAGTACCAGGGCTTTCCAAAGAACGAAAAGTAGATGAGCCCCATGAGCGCCGGGACGCCCACGCAGAGCCCGAGCACCGGCGCCGCCAGTTGAGATTCCTTGCGCAGCCTGCGATAGCCCAGCCAGGCGAGCGCAACGGCCCCGGCGCTCAGGAACACTTCGGCCGCGATCACGCCCAGGTGGCCGCGCGGGGTCCACACCCAGCTCTCCGCGTGGACAAGGAGATCGGTCACCACCGCCGCGGGCGAGCTCGGAAGCCGCGGCCAGGTCATGCGGCGAATCCACTCGACATAGGCACCCGGTTCCTCGGCAAAGACGCCGTAGGAGAGGAGCCAGCCGAAGAGCGCGAGCATCGGGAGCTGCGCCGCCGTCAGAATGATCCACTCGCGCGCGCCGAGTTTCTTTCCGATGCGCGCGAGTACCAGCGCGGCCAGCACGCTCCAGTAACCAAGAATCAGGTAGCCACCGATGAGCAGGCCGAGCGCTTCGATCGCGCCGAGCCACGGGGCCAGCCGCGCGGTGTCCGATTCATCTTCGATGAGAAGAAATCCCAGCCAGGTTCCCAGCAGGGCGAAAAAGACCGTGAACTCGTGCTCTTCGAGACTGCCCGAGAGCGCCAGGTGAAAAGGCGCCAGGCAGAGCAGCCACCCGGCCACCAACGCCAGGCGAGCGCCGAAAAAGCGCCGCACAAACAGGAAGAACAGCGCGACATTGAGCGTGCCGATGAGCGCGTAGGGAAGGCGCAGCCACCACCAGGCATTGCTGAGCGCGGCCATGGCACGCAGCAGCAACACACCGCCGACCGAACCGATGTGAATGATGGCCGCCTGCTCGCCGAGCCTTCCGCTTTCCGCCGTGGCGGATACGAGCCGCAGGGTATCGACCATGCCGAACTCGTGCGCGCCGATGTTCCACAGGCGAAGCAGCGCGCCCACCGCCGTGAGCCACAGCAGGCGGCGCCGGTCATCGGCAGAGAGTTCGGGAAGCAGCTTCATCGAATATCCGCCCGGCCCCCCTTCATTGACGATCAACGACACAGGGGTAAGCATTCCAGTAGTTGGAAAGCCTTCAAATTCCGGGTCGCGGTGAAGTCTACCACGGGCGCTCCGTGTTGGCATTCACCCGCGAGATCGGCGAGGGGACGGGCGCGTGAGCGAAAACGAGAACGACGAGCTGGACTGGCGGTCCCAATGGGGGCCGGAGCTGCTCATTCTCGCGCTCGCCGTGCTGCTGCGCGTGTGGGATTTCGGTGCCGCCGAGTTCGTCCGTTACGCCGATCGCGACGCCTATCGCGGGTGGCTGATGATCCACGGGAAGCTGCGTTCCATGATGGGACCCGAGCTCACCTACGGCGGCAACCTGCCGGGGCCTTTCCTATATTTGACGTTGGGTTTCGTGTTGCTGCTCTTCGGAGGAAATCCCGAGAGCCTCGTCGGCCTTGCCGCCCTGTGCTCGCTGGGTGCGCTGGGGCTCTCCTATTTCGCCGTGCGCGAGTTGTTCGGCCGTCGCGTGGCGCTTGTCGCCGCGCTGCATCTCTGTATTCTTCCCTCGCACTTTTTCAACGCGCGTCTTGCCTGGAATCCGACCTGGGGCCTCCCGCTTGCGGCGGGCGTGTTCCTGCTGCTCGCTCGCAGCATCCGCCGGGGGCCGAGCCTTCGCCGGATCGGCGGCGCGGGCGCGCTCATCGGGCTGGCGGTGCAGTGTCACGGCAGTTACTTCTCGCTCCTCGTGCCGGCGCTGCTGGTCCCGGCCTTCTTCGTCAGTTCGCTTCGCGAACGCTCGAAGTTTGCCGGGGTGCTCATCGCCTTCGCACTGCTTCCGCAGGTTCCCTACTTCATTGAGCTTGCCGGTCGCCCGGTGGAGAAAACCATCGAGAAAATCGATCGCAGCGCCTATTACTTCGAACTGCGCTCCCAGTTTGGAGAAACACCGCTCGAGCCCATCGCACGCGGCGAGATCCTCACCGAGGAAGAGCTCCTCGCCCGCGTGGGCGAGCGCCCGCTTGCTCCGTGGACGCCCTTCGCCATTGCCGCGCATCAGATTTATCCAAGCGCCAACGAAGATGCCTACGATTTTCGCTGGCTCACGCGCGCCGACAACTTTCTGAACTACGGTGCCTGGGGTCCGTTCTGGCGATTCCTGCAGGGCGCGACCGCGCTCCTGCTGCTCGCCCTGTTCGGGCTGGGCCTCTTCGAAGCGTTCACACGCTGGCGCGCGAAGCGCGACGAGGCTGCGCCGCTGCTGGCCGCGTGGCTGCTCGCGCCGCTCGTTCCGATCACGCTCATTCAGCAGGTCTACTTCGCTTTTCCCGACGATCCGTCCATGAGCGTTTGGGTCTCTGGATCGCGCTACCTGCTCCCGGCCTTTCCCGCGGCCAGCGCCTTTGTCGCGCTCGGCGTAGAAAATCTCCGGGAGCGTTTTGGCCAAAAACGCTGGATTCTTGCTCCCCTGGCGCTTGCCGTTCTGTGCGGCGTGCTCATCGATTTCGGTTTTCGGTTTACGACCTACTATTTCAATCGCAGCGGCGCGATCAATCGCATGACCATTTCACAAAAGCTTGAACTGGCAGGTGCCCTGCGCTGCACGCTCGGACTGAGCCTCGAGGACATCGAAACACGGGTCGTCGACCGCAGCCTGCTGGCCATCGAAGACGACTTCATGCTGCCCTTCGCCCATGCCGCAGTACACTGCGATGGTGATTCGACTCACGTGACCCTGCCACCCGATGCCTGCCTGGCCCTCGACCTGCCGGCCCGGCTCCGGAAGGACAGCCGGTACTGGCCCGGCAGAATCGCCAACCAAAACATTAAGGAGGCGGCCCGATTGACCCCCTCCGGGCTCACCCCTATCCTTCAAACTGATAGTTTTGTCATCTCGACCTATGAACGGATGCCTTGCCTGAAGGGCAATGTCATCAACGGGTACTTTTCCGATGAACGAGACCCTGAGCGAACCGACGCGTCCTGGCGTCGCCGGAACTGAAGCGCCAGCCGCGCGTTCGGAGCGTTCGCTCGAGGAATTCTGGGACAACAAGATTCTCCATTGGGAGGACAGCGCCTACGGTCCCGTGCCCGCCGCGCCGCTGGCCCGCGTCTTCCACAATCTTCGCAGCTCCATTCGCGCGCGGCTCAACCTGACTGCCGGCATTCTCGCGCCGTATCTCCAAAGTTATACGCGCGTGCTCGACCTGGGCTGCGGCTCGGGAATCCTGGGCGAGCGCCTGCTCGGCGAATCGCCTTGCCGCTACGAGGGCATCGATCTTTCCGGGCGCGCCTGCGAGCGCGCGCGCGAGCGACTCGCCTCCTTCGAAGGGCGCGCCCGCATCACCCGCGCCGCCGCGCTGGAGACTCCGTGGCCCGACGCCGACATCGTCGTCGCACTGGGCCTGCTCGACTGGCTCGAAGCCTCCGAGATCGACGCCCTGCTCGCGCGGCTCTCCAAGCACCGCTTCGTCTTTTCATTCAGTGAGGCCTCCCCGAGCCTTGCCGCGCGCGTGCACCGCCTGTGGCTGGTGCGCCGCACGCAGATCATGGGAACGCCCGCGCGCGCGCACCACCACAGCGAGTCCTACATCCGCGAAGTGCTCGAGCGACATTCCTGCGGACCGGTGCGCTTCGTGCGCGATCCGGCGATGCGCTTTGGCGTGCTGGTGACCAACCTGGAAGAGAACGCGAAGTGAAAGTCCTCTTCATCAACCCCGGCAAGGAAATGGGCGGCATCCAGTGCCTCTCGGCCTTCCTCAAGCAGGGCGGTCACGAAACGGCGCTCATCAACGATTCGCGCCTGTTCGACAATCCCTGGGTGAGCTTTCCCAGGCTGGCGCGCTACGCCGACCTGGGCGACGAAGTGGTCAAACAGGCCATCGATATCGCGCCCGACCTGATCGCCTTCAGCGTGGTGTCCGACGATTTCCAGTGGGCGCTCACGCGGGCGCGCCAGCTCAAAGCCGCGCTCGGCGTGCCGGTGGTCTTCGGCAACATCCATCCCACCAGCGAGCCCGAGCAGACGCTCTCCCATCCCGAGGTGGATTTTATCGTGCGCGGCGAGGGTGAGTACCCGCTGCTGGGACTGGCCGACGCGCTGGAGAAACACCACGGCTTCGACAAGGTGCGCGGCCTGGGGTACCGAAGCAACGGGCAGGTCGTCCTCAACGAGCTCCATCCGCTCATCCAGGATCTCGACGAGCTCCCCTTTCCCGACAAGGACTTCACCTACGAGGTGATGCCCTATCTCAACCGCGGCTACACCACCATGACCGGTCGCGGGTGCCCCTATCGCTGCACCTTCTGCGACAACACGACAAGCATGAACCTCTACCGCGAGGCCGGGCAGAAGGGGCGCTGGCCCCGGCGCCACAGCCCCGAATACGTGGTGCGCGAGATTCTCTGGGCGAAGGAGCGCTACGGTATCGACCACGTGCGCTTCAACGACGAGGACTTCAGCTATGACAAGAACTGGACCCGCCGGTTCTGCGAGCTCTACAAGAAGGAAGTCGACATCCCCTACTTCGCGTGGGTCTACCCCAACACCATCGATGAAGAGATCGCGACGCTGATGGCCGAGAGCGGCTGCGATTCGGTGGAAATGGGCGTGCAGTCGGGAAGCGCGCGGCTACGCAACGAGGTGATGCACCGCCGCACGCCCGAGGAAAACATCCTGCGCGCGATGCATGCCTTCCGCAAGGTCGGCATCAAGTGCACCGTGGACATGATCGTGGGCCTTCCCACCGAGACGATCGAGGATCTCGATATTTCGGTAGACCTCATCAACCGCGGGCGGCCGTATCATCTATATGCATTCTGGATGCGCTACTACGCGAGCACCGAGATTCTCAACATCGCCAAAGAGCGCGCGGTGCTCAGCCCTGCCGAGATCGCCCAGATCCGCGACGGCAACTACGGGCGCGGCAGCATTGCCGGCGGCACCACCCGCGAGAAGAACGTGCTGGCCCATCGCTACCACACGCTGCTGGTTATGACGCCCATTCTGCCCCAGCGCTTCGTGAGCTGGCTGCTGCGCAGAAACTTCGTGCGCTTCATGCCGCGCGTGAACCCGTTCCTCATTGTGAACATCACGAAGCTGCTGCACCCGAACCCGCTGGATGAATTCGCCCGCCGCGAGCGCGGCCTGTGGCGCTTCGAGCTTCCCCGCACGATCCGCAAGATGATCCGCCGGGTGCTGCGACTAGAGCCCATGCCCGAGCCCACGCCGACAGGGACGCGCCGCTTTGAAGAGAGTTCCGAAAAACTCGCCGAGTCTGCCTGAGATTTCGTCAGCCTGAAATGTGCGCGCGCGCGTGGGCCTCCGCGCCGACAAAGCGCGCCCCGTTCTCCCCGAGCCAGTCCATCAGCGCGCCCAGCGCATCGAGGTTTTCCTGCGCCGCGCCCGTGTAGTGCGGGTGGAGCGGCACGACCAGTGGATCGCAGCGACGCGAGAGCCAGTGAAAAATCGAAAACGCGCGCGCGGGTTTCACCCCGATGCGCGGATACCAGGGCGCCCATTCGCGAAACCACGAGGGCCGCACCTCGTAGACGCCCTTCATGTCGTAGCGGTAGTAGAGGGCGCTGGCGTCGAAGAGAAACTGCTCTTCGTTGAG
>JAGRBM010000437.1 GCA_020434085.1 Chrysiogenia bacterium
GCCACCCGCCAACAAGACGACCGGATCTACCTGCTCGACATGGCTCCCGAAGACCTCGATGAGGTGATGGCCATCGAGGACGAGTCCTTTCCCGTTCCCTGGAGCCGCAACTTCTTCGAGCGCGAGCTGGCGCTCAAATTCTCCCGCACCTTCATCGCCCGCGAGGGCGGCGTGACCGGCCCGGTCATGGGTTATGCCGTCGTGTGGTTCGTCGCAGACGAGCTGCACCTTCTCAACATCGCCGTCGCCCCCCAGCACCGGCGCAAGGGCGCCGCACGGCTGCTTCTCGAGCGCGTGCTCGCCGAGGCCCGCGGCCGCGAATGCGAGCTCGTCGTCCTCGAAGTGCGCAAATCCGGCATCCCCGCCCAGACCCTCTACCAATCGATGGGCTTTGCCCCCGTCGGCATCCGCCCGCGCTACTACTCCGACAACGGGGAGGACGCGATCGTGATGGTTTGCCGGGTGGGGGAGTGATGAGCCTGCGCGTTTAGCACCCCGTTCGTCCTGAGTGCGGCCCGAAGGGCCGCGTATCGAAGGACAAACGGGCTGCAGGCCCTACTCATTGCAGCGCAGGCCCTTGTGCCCTTCGATACGCTTCGCGCTGCGAAGCTCCTCAGGACGAACGGGAACTCTAAAGCAGGTTCTCGAGCCCCACGTCACAAACCCGCCTCCCATCTCGTCTACTCCCCGAACGCCGACACTTCGGCGCGGGGGCAGCCCATGAACGAGACGATTTCCTATGAGCGCGAGATTCCCGAACTTTTCAAACTGCTGGGGCAGGTCCACGAGGGGCTCTCCGGCGGGGCGGTGCCGCGGCCGCTGCTCCACCTGATTCAGCTTCGCGCCTCCCAGATCAACGGCTGCGGGTTCTGTGTGAAGATGCACACGCGCGAGGCGAGGCAGGACGGCGAAACCAGCGAGCGGCTCGACCGGCTCATCGTGTGGGAGCATGTGAGCGACTTCACCGAGGCCGAACGGGCGGCACTGGCCTGGACCGAGGCCCTCACGCGGCTCGAACGGGGCACTGACTACGCGGCTATGCGGGAAACGCTCCGCGCGCACTTCGATGAAACGCAGATCGCGGAGATCGGCGCGGCCATTGCGATGATCAATCTGTGGAACCGCTTTCAGGTCTCGAAACACTGACCGGGCAGAGCTGAAAAACATATATAAGAAGCGGAGCCCGTCTTGTGAAGCGTCGCGTCGGCTGCGTTTGGGGGCTTGCGGTTGAGCCGATATGCCATAGAATTCTCTCATGCACATCGCCGACGCGCATGTTCGCTCGATTGATGAGGTCACCGAAGGGCTCGAGAGTTCCCACGAGGGAATTTCTCCCGGCGAGGCCCGCGCACGGCTCGAGCGCGAGGGCCCTAATTCCTTGCCGCATGGCAAGCCGGTCACCCTGCCGGTGGTGATTCTTCACCAGTTCATCAATCCGCTTATTTATGTGCTCATGGTTGCCGCGGCGGTTTCCGCCTTTCTGGGCGAGTATTCCGACGCCGGTTTCATTCTGGCGGTCCTGCTGATCAATGCCGCCATCGGCACGGTACAGGAATACAACGCCGAGCGCAGTGCCGAGGCGCTGCGCGGTTTTTTCCAGCTCCGCGCATTCGTGCTGCGCGGTGGTGAGGAATATGAGGTCAACGCCGAGGAACTCGTGCCCGGCGATCTCGTCCTGCTCGAATCGGGCGTGAAGGTTCCGGCCGATCTGCGGCTGATCGGCGCGACGAACCTGGAAATTGATGAGTCACTTCTAACTGGTGAGTCCGTTGCCGTGTCCAAGGATGCAAACGCGCGGCTCGAGGCCGACACCCCGCTGGGTGATCGCGCAAACATGGCCTATGCGGGTTCTCTGGTGACCCGGGGCCGGGCGCAGGGGCTCGTTGTCGCCACGGGTCTCGATACCGAACTCGGTCACATCGCTGCTTCGGTCACCGGGGCCCGCTCGAGCAAGCCGCCACTGCTCACCCGCATGGAGCGCTTTACCAAGCGCATTGCCATGGCAGTGGGGGTGGTGATCGTTCTGATGGCGGGCATCGAATTCGCGCGCGGGGCTTCGCCCCATGAAGTCTTCGTCGTGGCCGTGGCGCTGGCCGTCTCGGCCATTCCAGAGGGCTTGCCCGTCGCGCTCACGGTCGCCCTGGCCATCGGCGTTTCGCGGATGTCAAAGCGCAACGTCATTGTTCGCAAGCTCGTTGCGGTCGAGGCGCTTGGATCATGCACCTACATCGCTTCGGACAAGACGGGCACGCTCACCATGAACGAACTCACGGTGCGGCGGATCGCATTGCCGGGCCGTTCTGTTTTTGAGATCAGCGGGGAGGGGCTCTCGGGGGAGGGACATCTCACTCACGAGGGCAAGGCCGTTCTGGGGCAGGAGCGCGACCAGGCCGAAGACCTCGCCCTGGCTGGCGCGCTGTGCAACGAGGGATTTTTCGGAAAACGCGACGGGAGCTGGAGCGCACACGGCGACGCCGTGGACGTAGCGCTGCTCGTCTACGCCCACAAGCTGGGCATGACCCGCATCGCGGCCGAGGATGCCTGTCCCCAGCTCGCGCAGATCCCCTTTGAGTCCGATCGCCAGTTCGCCGCCTCCCTTCACCGGCGTGGGGGCGTGCCCACCGCCTTCGTCAAGGGAGCGCTCGAGCGCGTCCTGGCCATGTGCACCACCATGGCGGGTGCGGACGGAACGGAGCTGATTGCGCAGCCGGGGATCGAAGAACAGGCGCGCGCCCTGGCAGCCGAGGGCTACAAGGTCATCGCGCTGGCCGCCGGGGAGATGGAAGGTCTCGAACCCGATGCCTTCGGCGTTGATGACCTGAACGAGCTGCGTTTTCTGGGCCTTGTGGGAATCATCGACCCGCTTCGTCCCGAGGCGCGCGAGGCCGTGCGCGAGTGTCACCGGGCGGGTATCGAGGTGGCGATGGTCACGGGCGATCACCCGCTCACGGCGTTCGCCATCTCCCGCGAGCTGGGGCTGGCCGAGGATTTCTCCCACGTGGTGACCGGCACCGAGCTGCGCACGGCGAGCGAACAGGGGAATGAGGCACTGGACCGGCTGGTCGATGGTGCGCGGGTTTTCGCGCGCGTTGAGCCCCGCCAGAAAACCGATGTGGTCGAGTCGCTGCGGCGGCTCGGGCATTTCGTCGCCGTTACCGGTGAC
>JAGRBM010000438.1 GCA_020434085.1 Chrysiogenia bacterium
CTCTCCTACATCCGCGCCAATGCCGACAAGCTCGGGATCGGCGATGACACGTTCTCCAAGAACGACATCCACATCCACATCCCGGCCGGCGCGATCAAGAAGGACGGCCCCTCGGCGGGCGTGACCATGCTGACCGCACTCACCAGCCTGCTGACCGACCGCCCCGTGCGCTCGGACGTGGCCATGACCGGTGAGATCTCGCTGCGCGGCATGGTGCTGCCGGTGGGCGGCATCAAGGACAAGATGCTGGCCGCCAAGCGTGCGGGCATCACCACGGTGCTGCTGCCCGACAAGAACCGGCCCCAGATCGAGGAGCTCGAAGAGGAATACAAGGAAGGCATGAGCTTCTTCTTCCTCAAGCGCATGGACCAGGTGTTCCTGCATGCCCTGGTCGAAGAAAAGGAACTCGACAGGCTCCTTCGGGAGCAGCCCGAGCCCGGGCACTGGCCCACCCGGCGCGCTCCGACGGCCGAGGCCTGAAACGCCCTGTTTGAAGCGAAAAGCCCCTCTCCGGAGGGGCTTTTCTTTTGTTGCGAGGCGGCCCGGCCTGTATGCTTGCCCCGCCGGGCCCGAGCGGATACTAAGGGTGCAAATCTCCTCCCGAGGCAAGCCCCGTGAGCACGACAACGACCCTCTACAACTTCGACGATCTTGATCTTCAGGGAAAACGCGCGTTCATTCGCGTCGATTTCAATGTGCCCATCGAAAACGGCGCAGTGACCGACGACTCGCGCATTCGCGCCCACCTGCCGACCATCGGCGCGGTGCTGGCCAAGGGCGGCAGCGTGATCCTGGGCTCCCACCTGGGACGACCCAAGGGCAAGCCCTCGCCGGAGTTCTCGCTCGAGCCGGTCGCTGCAGCGCTGGGCGCCCTGCTCGAAAAGGAAGTGAAGTTCTGCCCCGACTGCGTGGGCGAGCAGGCCCGGGAATTGGCCGCCGCGCTCCAACCCGGCGAGGTGCTGCTGCTTGAGAACCTGCGCTTCCACGCCGAGGAAGAAGCCAACGACGAAGCCTTCGGAAAGCAGCTCGCCGCCCTGGCCGACGTCTACATCAACGACGCCTTCGCCACCGCGCACCGGGCGCACGCATCCACCGACGCCGCCCCGCGCGCGGCCGCGCAGAAGGCGGCCGGCAAGCTATTGTGCGAAGAAGTCGACTACCTGCAAAAATCCTTTTCCGTTCCCCAGCGCCCGCTGGTCGCCATCATCGGCGGCGCAAAGATTTCCTCGAAGATCGGCGTGCTCGAAGCGCTCGTCGGCAAGGTCGACCGCCTGCTCATCGGCGGCGCGATGGCCAACACCTTCCTCGGCGCGCTGGGAATGGAAGTGGGCGCCTCGCTCGTCGAGACCGACCAGTACGACACGGCCAACGAAGTGCTGGCCGCCGCGCGCGCGCGCGAGGTGCTCGTCGAGCTGCCCCGCGACCTTGTCTGCCAGGGACCCGGCGGCGGCAGTGCCACCGTCGGCGCGACGTATCTCAACGCCAGCCTCGCTGCGCTCGACATCGGCCCCCACACCCGCGCGCGCTTTGCCACGCTCATCGCCGACGCGGGCACCGTCATCTGGAACGGCCCGATGGGAATGTTCGAGAAATCCCCCTACGACGAGGGCACGCTGGCCGTGGCCCGCGCGGTGGCGCAGTGCCAGGGGCTCACCATCGCCGGCGGCGGCGACACGCTGGCCGCGCTCAACCGCCTCCACCTCTCGGACGCCATCGACCACCTCTCCACTGGCGGCGGGGCGTTCCTGGAGTGGATCGAGGGCAAGGCCCTTCCCGGCGTGGAGGCCCTGCGCAAGGGCTGAGCCGCATTCCCGACCGTGAGTCACAATTGCGAGGTTCCCCGACGCCCCGGCCCCGACTGGCCCGGCCGGGGCTTCACGACTAGACTCAACTGATCGGTTCAAACATCGCGTATTGGCCTGCGACCCGCGGCGGGCCAGGCAGACCGATTCACGAACACCCAATGGGAGGGGTGGGCTGAAACGTGGTACGGCGAGTAATCTACCAAACAGCGATTTCGCTCTCGCTCGCAACGGGCGTGGGCCTCATCGTGGCGATTCTCTTCGTCATCTCGCTGACCAACATTCGACTTGAATGGGCCATTCAAAGCGGCTGGCTCGTCGTGCTGGTGGCCGCCATTTTCCTGGGCCTGCATCTGGTGGTCAGCTACGTCTTCATCAAACCGGTTCTGGAATTCGACGAAGAGACCGGCATCGAGAACCTCTCCCCGGGTGAGGCCCGCCAGGCCATCGACCGCATCGGCACCTTCATCCCCGTCTCGGCGTTCATGGCAGCCGCGAACTGGGCGCTGGGCGGTCTGTGCGTCGCCGTGGGCGTGCGCGTTCTCTACGATGTCACGCTCTCGGATCTCATCGCCTTGTGGATGGGCGCGATTTCCTCGGGCATGATCATCACCGTAATCTTTCACCAGGCCATCAAGCTGCGTTTTCGCGGCGTGACCGATATCCTCATCCAACGCGCGCAGATCACTTCCTCCGACGACCCGATCTTCGAGCGCCAGCGCACCTCGCTGCGCAAGGAACTGGCCTCATCCTTCTTCACGCTGATCATTGTGGCGCTGGCCTTCAGCGTGATGTTCGGATACTCGCAGACCACCTCGCGTGTGTCGCTGACCGTAGCGCGCCAGCTCGGTCACGACCTGAGCCTGTTCGAGAAAAAGGCCGCCGAGAACCTTGGCGCCGACTGGTCGATTACCACCGATGCCGCCGTGCTCCAGTCCCTGCTCGCAGAGGCTCCGCCCTCGCCCAATGGGATCTTCTTCCTCCTTGAAGACGGCGCTCCGCTTCTCCCCACCGGGGACGAGACACTCCCGGTCACCAACACCCAGCGCGAGTTTATTTCCGGGTCCGAGGGCGCCGACTGGCTCCAGCAGCGCGACGGATCGATTCTCTCGTGGATGCCCATCGGCAACGCAAAACTTGTCGCCTGGGTGCCCGCCCACGACCTGGAAGTGAGTAGCAAGGATGTGTTCTTCACGTTGCTCATGCTCTCGACGGTGCTGGTACTCACCATGCTGGGGGTCGCCAATTTCCTGGCCCAGTCCATCACGGGCCCGCTCCTGGAACTGCGCGACGTGATGAACGGTCTGGCACGCGGCGACCTTGTTACCGAGCACATCGCCGGCGGCTTTACCGAGGTCGGCGAGCTGAGCGTCTCGGCCGCCGCTACCATCGATGCCCTGCGCTCCACGGTTACCGAGATCCGCGACGCCCACAGCCGCGTGGACTACTCGGCGCAGCGCGTGGGCGGCTCCACCGCCGAAGTGCGCTGGGCCTCCACCGAGCAGGCCAAGCTCCTCGACACCACGGTGAGCGCGCTCCATGGCGTCGAAGCCTCCATTCGCGAGATCAACCGAAGCGTCGAGCAACTCGACCGCGCCTCCGAAGGCGCGCTTCGTTCCATCAACGAACTCAACGCCGGCACCTCCGAAGTGCAGAGCGGCGCCAATGAGGTGATCGACGCGGTCGCCGAGACCCATGCCTCCATCCACGAGATGGCCGCCTCCATTGCCGAGGTGACCCAGAGCATGGAGTATCTCAAGCAGACCAGCTCCGAGACCGCGCAGGGCACCGCCGAGATGGCCTCCACCATTCAGGTCGTCGAAGTCGATGCAAGGGAAACCGCCGCGCTCGCCGACCGGGTGCTCCAGGACGCACGCGCCGGCCAGGACGCCGTGCTTCAGACCCGCACGGGCATCGAGCACATCCAGGCCGCCACGCGCGAGGCGGTGAACACCATCAAGGCACTCAGCGCCGAAATGGGCCAGATCGGGCACGTGCTCACCGTGATCGACGAAGTGACCAACCAGACGCAGCTTCTCTCTCTTAATGCCGCCATCATCGCCGCCCAGGCGGGCGAGCACGGCCAGGGTTTTGCCGTCGTCGCCGACGAGATCAAGAAGCTCGCCGTGCGCACCGCCGAGAGTACCGGCGAGATCGGCAACATGCTCAAGCGCATCGAACACCAGGCGCGCATGGGCGTGGAAAAGGCCATGGCCGGCGAAGCCGCCGTGACCGAGGGCTCCCAGCTCTCCGAGCTCGCCAGCGACGCCCTCGCCCAGATCGAGCGCTCGGCCCGCGAGAGCACCGAACGCATGGCCCGCATTGCAGGCGCCACCGGCGAGCAGACCCGCGGCATCAATCACATCGGCCAGATGATGGAGACCATGGTGCAGAACGTCTCGCGGGTGCTCGTCTCCACCGTGGAGCAGAGAAAGGGCGCCGACCGGATCTCGGAATCCAGCGACGCCATGCGCATCGTCGCCGAGCGCGTGGGCGTCTCGGCCCAGCAGCAGAACCAGAACAGCGCCGCCATCGCCGACAACATGCGCCAGGTCGCCGAAATGGTCGACCAGGTCGTCGCCGCCACCCGCGCCCAGCTCGACCAGATCCAAAAAGCCACCGGCTCGGCCAACGAAACCGCGGAGCTGGCCGGCCGCAACCTCACGCTCACCGAACAGCTCCGCGAAGTGGTCATCGATCTCGAAAAGGAATCGAAGTCGCTCAGCGATTCACTCCAGCGCTTCAAGCTCACGCACGAGGAAAACGGGCGGGCGGGGTGAATTCCGCATACCCAAGTATCGGGGCTCGAATGATCATCAGAA
>JAGRBM010000439.1 GCA_020434085.1 Chrysiogenia bacterium
CCCTGCATCGGCGCGAACTGGCCGGTGACGACCTACTCCGAGTGTCCGGCGCGTGGCACGGAAGAATCGTTCCTGTTCTGGAAGAGCGCGCCCTGAGCCCTACGCCGCGCGGGAGAGCCCGGCGCGTGCGCGGTGGTGGGCGGCCTTGCTGCGATCGCCGCCGGCTTCATAAATTTCCGAGAGAATTTCGTGCAACGCGGCCGTGTGGGGGTGAACTGCTTCGCGCCGCTTGCTTGTGCTCCCAAGCCCCATGGGGGTAACCGAAACGCGCACATTTCGTTCGAGCTCGACGCGCGCTTTCTGGAACGCGATGTTGCGGATGAAGTCGCTGCGCAGGGTCTGGGCCGGTGCCTCCAGCGCGCCGCCCAATTCTCGGGCGCGCGCAAGGTGGGCACCCGCCGCATCGCGCCGCTCTTCGCTCATGTGGATGATGCCGAGCTGGAACTCGAAGTGCCCGGCAAGCGACTCATCCTTCGCACCGGCGGCGCGCAGGTGGTTGGTTGCTTCTTCCATGCGTCCGCGGTGCAGGGCCTCGATGGCCAGGGCCTGGTCGAAGACCAGCGTGCCGGCCGCCAGTGCGCGCAGCTTTTCCAGATGCCGCGCCGCGCGTTTTTCTCCGCCGCCGAGCACTGCGGGAGCAAACAAAGAGAACTGAAAAAGGTCGGCGCGGGCGGGAATGTTCTCAGGGTCAAGCTGAACTGCCTTCGCAAAGTGCCGCGCCAGTCGCAGGGGAGCGCCGGTCATCGCGGCGGCAACGGCGCCGTGTTCGAGTTTGATGCCAAAGGCACGCGCCAGCCACAGGTGGTAGTTGCTGCGCGAGGGATCGGCCTGCACCGCGGCGCTCAGATGGCGAATGGCTTCCTCGTAGCGGGGCCGGTCCCCGGCCAGCAACACGCGCCCGAGCTGGTAGCGCCACTGGGGATCGGCGGGATTCTCCCGGGAAAGCATGGCGAGCTCTTCGCGGGCGGCATCGAGCTTGCCGGCGTGCAGGAGCAGGGTGACGCTTTCGGGGAAATCGAGGGGCAGGGCTTTTCTGGACGGGGCCATGGGGTACAGTCTCCAGCAAGATTGGCGGCGCAGCCGCGCGTGTGCGGGAGAGCTTGACAATATGCGTCATCAAATTCAATCCCTTCATGTGAATTTGAAGATTGCCCCGTGTGCGGCGAAAAGCCCCCGCAGGGGAGGCACGCAGCGCAGGTGAGCGCCCCTGTACAAAAAGCCGCCCGCCAGGTGGTGGGCTGGCGCGAATGGGTGGAGCTGCCCGAGCTTGGGGTAACCACCAAGGTGAAGGTGGACACCGGGGCGCGCACCAGCGCCCTGCACGCCGACGACCTGGAGTTCTTCGAGCGCAGCGGGCAGCCCTGGGTGCGCTTTGTCGTCCATCCAGAGCAGCGAACCAACCGCGTCGAAGTGCGTTGCGAAGCGCCGGTTCTTGAAGACCGGCAGGTGAAGAGTTCCACGGGATCGATTACACACCGGCCCGTGATCGAGACCCGGATCTCGCTGGGAGGGCAGAGCTGGCCCATTGAGCTCACCCTCATCAACCGCGATGAAATGGGTTTCCGGATGTTGCTCGGGCGCACGGCCATCAAGCGGCGCTTCGTGGTGGATGTGAGCCATTCCTACGTGCAGAGCCATGAGACCGACCTGGCGCACCGGCGGGCGGCAAAAAAAGTGAAGAAGAAAAAGAAGGCTTCGAAGAAGCCGGGGAGAAAATCAGTCCAGTCATGAGAATCGTCATCCTCAGCCGCGGCCCGTTGCTCTACTCCACCCAGCGCCTCAAAGAGGCGGGCGAGCAGCGCGGGCACGAAGTGCGCGTCGTCGACTACCTTCGCTGCTACATGAACATCGCCTCGGGCCGCCCGAGCGTGGTGTATGCGGGCGGAGAGCTGACGGACGTGGACGCGGTGATCCCGCGCATCGGCGCAAGCCATACCTTCTATGGCGCCGCCGTGGTGCGGCAGTTCGAGATGATGGACGTCTTTTGCCTGAACAGCTCCACGGCAATCGCGCGCTCGCGCGACAAGCTCCACACCCTGCAGCTCCTCTCGCGCAAGGGCGTGGGACTTCCCGTCACCGGGTTTGCCCACTCCTCGAAAGACGTGAGCGGCGTGATCGACATCGTCGGCGGCGCGCCGCTGGTGATCAAGCTGCTGGAAGGGACCCAGGGCATCGGCGTCGTACTCGCCGAGACGCGCCAGGCCGCCAAGAGCGTGATCGAGGCCTTCCAGGGAATTCACGCCAACATCCTGGTGCAGGAATTCATCAAGGAAGCCGGTGGATCCGACATCCGCTGTTTTGTCGTCGGCGACCGCGTCGTGGCCAGCATGGTGCGGCAGGGCGCCCCCGGAGAGTTCCGCTCCAACATCCACCGCGGCGGCGAGGCCGTGCGCGCCAAGCTCACCCCCATCGAGCGCAAGACCGCCGTGACGGCGGCCAAGGTGATGAAGCTCAAGGTGGCCGGCGTCGACATGCTCCGCTCCAACCACGGCCCGGTGATCATGGAAGTGAACTCCTCGCCCGGCCTCGAAGGAATCGAGCAGGCCAGCGAACGCGACGTCGCCGGCAAGGTGATCGAGTTCATCGAGAAAAGCCTCGAAGCCCCCAGAAAGCCCCGCAAGGAAGGCGGCGAGAGCGTCGAGGAAGATGAGATTACTGGGTTGTAGCTATTGGAATTGACCTTGGAAGGCGGTTGGGATATTCAGATCTTATGTTACTGAATCTTTGGTGCTTGGACCGTATCGGATGCGTGCAAGGTGTGAGGCCGCTATGAGACCGGTTTTTGATGAATGGACCATCGTGTTGAACGGTGCATGGAATGCCGCAATCCTAACGCCGGATTGGGTCGGTCGCAATCTACTTGATACTGCGCAGGTCCAAGTCGAACTCAACTTCGGAAATCTGGGACAGTCGATCAAGATGACGAATGAGGGCGTTATGGTTGTCC
>JAGRBM010000440.1 GCA_020434085.1 Chrysiogenia bacterium
CCATAGACAAACGAGAACAGCGGGTTACGGCATGGACCGTAACCCGCTGTTTTTTAAAAGCATTTTGGTTGCGGGGACCGGATTTGAACCGCTGACCTTCGGGTTATGAGCCCGACGAGCTACCAGACTGCTCCACCCCGCAGGCGCCTGTTTAATTGGGGGGTGGGGGGGGAGTCAAGGCTTTCGCAAAAGCATCTGGCCTTGCTTGTCTGAGTGTCGCGTGCGGGGGCTAGCGGGGTTTGCGAGTCTTCTTTCGCGCGGGGCCGCGCGCGCCGGGGGTGCGCGGGCCGGTGCCGGTTCCGCCGGGGCTTCGTTTGGGTCCCTTGCCCATGGGCGAGCGCGCGGGGGACTTCGTCCTTTTCTTCGGACCGGCTTTCTTTGTCGCCTTCTTGACGGCGCGTTTCTTCTGCTTGTAGCCGGGCTTGATGGGCTTGGGTTTGGCCTTGGCAAAGCCCTTGCGGCTCTTGGGCGCGGGGCGTGCCCTGGCCATGGAAGCGGGCAACGCGTCGACGGGGCGGCCGGCCTTGAGGGCCTCGACCATGGCGAGCTCGGCGGGCGTGAAGACGCGCGACTCGCCGGGCTTTAAATCCCCCAGGCGCAGCGGACCCACGCCGATGCGCTTGAGCTTGATCACGTCGTGGCGGATGCGCTGGCACATGCGGCGCACGATGCGGTTGCGTCCCTCGGTGAGCGTGATGCGAATCCAGTCGTGCTGCTTGCCCTTGCGGTGGAGCTCGACCTTTGCCGGCAGGGTGGGGCCGTCCTCAAGCGTGACGCCGCGGCGCAGCTTGTTCAGCCGCACCTCGGTGGGGTGGCCCTCCACCTTGACCAGGTAGATCTTGGGCACCTCGTAGCGCGGGTGCGTGATGCGGTTGGCGAACTCCCCGTCGTTGGTGAGGATGAGGAGTCCCTCGGAGTCCCAGTCCAGGCGGCCCGCGGGAAAGAGGCGCGCGTCGGCCTTGCGCAGCAGGTCGCCCACGCACAGCCGGCCTTCCTCGTCGTGCATGGTGGTCATGCAATTGAGCGGCTTGTTGAGAATCAGGTAGTGCAGGCGCGTGGGCTTTCCGCCGATGCGCTCACCGTCCAGGCGCAGGTCGTCCTTCTCGGGATCAGCCTTCCGGCCCAGGTCCTTGACGATCTGCCCGTTGAGCGTGACGCGGCCCTCGCGGATGAGGTCCTCGGCGTCACGGCGCGAGGCAATGCCCGAGGCGGCGATGAGTTTGTTGATGCGCTCTTGCACGGTCTTTCCAGTCTACCACGCCCCGTGCCGGGGTGCGGAAGGGGCGCAGGTGTAGCGCGCAGCGGGGGAAAAAGAAATGGCTTGCAGGGGCGGGGTCTACCCGCCCTGCTTCGGGGTGTCCCCAGTTCACGAAAAAGGGGCGGGTAGACCCGCCCCTACGCCGGAGGCGCTGCGCCCCGCCGCGTCCCCCTCTGCCCTTAGGGCATCTCCCCCGGGGCGGGGGAGAGCCAACGGACGCTTGTTCTCAGACCAGCCTGTAGCTGCCCAGGAACTCGGGCAGATCCTTCATGTCGAAGTAGCTGATGCCCTGGGAGATGAGCTCGCCGGTCTGCTTGGCGGTGACCTTGCCGTGCAGGGTGGTCATGCCCTTGGTGATGTTGGGCACTTCGCGGTGCTTCTCGCCGCGGAAGTGGTAGGCGCGCCCGTCGTCGCCGGTGAAGTCGAAGGCGTAGACGAGCATCCCGCGCTGGCGGCCGAAGTGATACTCGAGCGTGCCGCGAATGGGGGTGTTCGTGGCCAGGCCCTCGGCGTTCAGGGTACCTTCGAGCCGGGAGACGGCCTTCTCGCCCGCGCCGCCGAAGATGAAGTCGGCCAGCGAGTCGCTGGTCATCACTGCGTCGAATTTAAACGGCAGGCGCTCTCCGGCGCGGTCCCCTTCGAGCAGGACGTGATGGCCGGCCATGGTCTCGGAAAAGGTGAAGCCCTTGCTGCCGACAAAGGGCAGGCTGCGTGCGATGCTGGTGAGTGCGGACATGGGTTTGCTCCTCTGTAGTCTACAAATTCTACTTCAAATTCAGGCCGCTTCGGCCGAGCCGTAGAGCGACTCGACGCGGCGGGCAATGAACTCACTGGCGCGCGTGGCCAGCGCCATGATGGTGACCTGGGGATTGACCCCCAGCGAACTCGGGACTGCTGAGCCGTCACAGATGAACAGGTTTTTGAGGTCATGGGTCTCGTGGGTGGTGCCGACCACCGATTTCTTCGGATCGTTGCCCATGATGCAGGTGCCCAGCGGGTGGTAGGCGCTCAGGTCGAACTGATTGACGCGCACCTTCGCCCTGGCCATGCGCTCGACGTCGCGGGTGCTGCGCAGCACTTCCCAGCCCGAGAGGCCCGGATAGACCTCCTTTGCGCCGGCGGCAAAGTAGATGCGCGAGAGGATCTCCATCCCGCGCTGGAGCTGCATGCGGTCCTTCTTGTTCACCCAGTAGAACATGAGCGGCATCCCGCCCGGGCCAACGCGCACCTGCCCGCGGGAGGTGTCTTTTACCATCACGCCGAACATGGCGATGTGGTTGTAGTCCTCCATGAGCTGGGTGAATTTCTTCCCGTAGAGCGTGAGCGCCGCGCCCGACATGTCGAAGGGCGTGGTGCCGCCCTCGAACATGAGGCCCTCTTCCTTGAAGTGATCAACGCTGTAGCCCTGGGGGATGGTGTCCCAGGAATGGATGTCCTCGTCGGGGAACCAGGCCATGGCCTGGGTGGCCGGGTGAATGGCCAGGTTCTTTCCGAGCTGGCCCGAGCTGTTGCAGATCCCCTGCTTCATGAGCAGGGTAGGGGTGTAGAAGGTACCGCAGGAGAGAACGACGACCTTGGCGCGCACGGTGAGCTTTCGCTTGCCGCTCTCGCTCTTGATCACGCCCTCGACGCCGACGGCCTTGCCGCCCTCGATGAGGACTCTCGTGACGCGCACGCCGGTCATGAGCTGCGCGGCGCTCTTTAACGCTTCGGGCACGTAGGAGACATTGGTTGAGCGCTTGGCGTCGGTGGGACAGCCAAAGCAGCAAAGCCCCTGACCATCGCACTCGGGGGCGTTGCGCTTCAAGGGCTTGTGCGAATATCCCAGCGCGTCCGATCCGCGGGCGATCACGCGGCCGGGGCCGCCGATGTATTCCCACTTGGCTTCTTCGACCTGGATCGTTTTTTCCACCTTCTCGAAATACTCGTCCATCATCTCGGCGGTGAATTCGTGAAGGCCCATTTCGTTTCGCCAGTGGGCCATGGTCGACTCGGGCAGACGGAAACACGTACCCGAGTTGATGGTGGTCGAGCCGCCCACGGTCTTGCCCACGGGAATGGGGATGAAGTGGTTTCCGAGCGCCACGGTGGCGCCGGAATTGCGGTACATCTTGCGCTGGGCTTCGAGGGCGCGGCCGTTGAAGTCCATGCGGGTAAAATGATCGCCCTCTTCGAGCATCAGGACCGCCAGGCCCTTCTCTGCGAGTTCCCTGGCCACCGGGGCG
>JAGRBM010000441.1 GCA_020434085.1 Chrysiogenia bacterium
CCTGTGAGCCTTCTCACAGAAGTTTGGCGGTTTCTTCCTCATACTGATTTCACGGTGAAGCGACCAAGGGGACCGTTCTTCAAAACGGTCGCCGAAGGGAGGGGGGGCCTCTTAAGTACCTCGAGAGACCCCTCCTTTGAGAGCAGCACGACCGGCAAGGAACATGGGCCAGGCGCCCTGGGACTTGCCGGTCGTGCTGTTTATTGGCTGTTTCAGGTTGCGACGCTGACGGGTGAGGGCCGGTCACTTGCTCTTTACGCCCAGCCTCAAATTGCGCCCGTGATTTCAATGGGTTATGATGCCCCTCTGGGAAGAATGGGGCACGGGCGGCGCTTTGAAGGGGTTTGCGGCAGAGCGCCTGCAGGAAACTGGAACACCGACCCATGCGTGTTTTGATCACAGGTGGAGCAGGATTCATCGGCTCACATCTGGCCGAGTCCCTCGTAGCCGACGGCCACGAACTGACCATCCTCGACAATTTCTCGACCGGCTGCGCAAGCAACCTTGAGCACCTGAAGGGTGCCCCGATGCGCCTCGTAGAGGGCTCCATCCTCGACGAGGCCCTGCTGCGCGAGGCCGTGGCCGATGCCGACTGCATCTACCACCTGGCCGCCGCTGTGGGCGTTCGCTACATCATCGAAAATCCGCTGCAGACCATCACCACCAACGTCGAAGGCACCGCCGCCCTGCTGCGCGCGGCGGCGCAGCGCAAGACGCCCACGCTGGTGGTCTCGACTTCCGAGGTCTATGGCAAAAATGCCAAGGCCCCGCTGAGCGAAGAAGACGACTCGGTGACCGGCCCCGCGCACCTCTCGCGCTGGGGCTATGCGTGCACCAAGGCGCTCGACGAGTTCCTGGCCCTGGCCTACCACCGCGAGCAGGGGCTTCCCGTCGTCATCGTGCGCCTCTTTAATACTGTCGGTCCGCGCCAGACCGGGCGCTACGGCATGGTGATCCCGCGCTTTGTCTCCGCGGCATTGCGGGGGGAGACCCTTGAGGTCCATGGCGACGGGGAGCAGAGCCGCACCTTCTGCGACGTCGAGGACGCCGTGCGCGGGATGCGCGCCCTCATGGATGAGAGCGCCGCCGTGGGCGAGGTCTTCAACCTGGGCGGAACCGAAGAGATCTCCATCCGCGCCCTGGCCGAGCGGATCATCGCGCTCACCGGGTCGGACTCGCAGATCCGGCTGGTTCCCTACGAGGAAGCCTTTGCCAGCAACTTCGAAGACATGCGCCGCCGCGTGCCCGATATTTCCAAGGCCGGGCGCGTTGCCGGTTACAAACCACGCTACAGCCTCGACCAGATCCTCAGCCGGATCGTCGAACACAAACGCCGCGTCGAACACGCGGCCTGAGCGGGGCCCTGTGACGGCGCCGATCACTTTGTACTGAGAGTAATCCGCCCGTGCCGTTGCCGCTTTCTCTTGTCATTTTCTTCGTTGCCGCCGGGCTCGCGGCGGCCTTTACGCCGCTGGTGCGCAAGCTCGCGCTGCGCACCGGGCTTCTCGACCATCCCGGAGAGCGCAAGGCGCAGAATGAGGCGATTCCCTACCTGGGCGGCCTCGCCGTCTTCGCCGCATTCGCGTTGGTGACGGTGGGCGGTTTGACGTTGCTGCTGACCGATGTCGGGGCCGGGGTGCTCGGCTCCCTGGGCTTCGAGGACCTGAACCAGCAGAGCGTGCTGGCGCGCGGGCGTGCGCCGGAGCTGACGGGCTACTTCCTGGGCGCGCTGGTGTGCGTGGGAACCGGGTTGCTCGACGACATCTACGGGGCGCGTTTCCCGGCCCGGCTCAAGCTGCTGGCCCAGTTCGTGGCCGCCATTCTGGCCGTGGCCGGCGGGGTCCATACCACCGCCTTCGGCGATCCGACCCTCAATTTTGTGATTTCGGTCATCTGGATCGTGGCGATCACCAACGCCCTCAACTTCGTCGACAACATGGATGGACTTGCGGGCGGTCTCGTCATAATCTCCGGACTGATCTTGTGGGCAGTAGCGCTCCAGCAGGGACAGCTCTTCATGCAGATGATCCTGCTGGCGTTCGTCGGGGCGGCGGCCGGCTTTTTGCCGTTCAACTTCCACCCGGCGAGCATCTACCTGGGAGACACCGGATCGCTCTTTCTGGGCTTCACCATGGGCGTGCTCACCACGCTCGAATCCTATGTGACCCAGGAGTCGTCCACGCTGATTCCGATCGTCCTCCCGGTGATCGTGCTCAGCGTGCCGGTGTTCGACATGGTGTCGGTGATCGTGATCCGGCTCCGTGAGGGGAGGCCGATCTACATCGGGGACCGCTCGCATCTCTCCCACCGGCTGGTGGCGTTGGGGATGCATCCGCGGACCGCTGTGCTCTTCCTCTACCTGCTGGCCGCGGGCCTCGGCTTTGCCGCGCTGCCGCTGCCCAGGATGGGATTGCTTGAGTCGATTTACATCGTCATGGGCTGGGTCCTGATGATCATTGCCGTGACGATTCTGATGATTGTGGGACGACGGGACAGAGGATCGTGAACGAACAACAGGCAACCGAGGTCAATCCGGTCGGCGAGATGCTCGCGCAGGTTCGTGATTCGGACCAGCTGAGCAACGTCGTGACATTTCTGCGTGAACCGCCGGGGCTCTACCTGAGTCTGCTGGTGGTCGGCTTCTTCCTCTATTACGTCGGTCGCGTCGTCTTCGGCTCGACCGACAAGGGCATGGCGCGCAACGAGCAGAAAAAGCAGCGCCGCGCCCTGATGAGTGAGCTCAACTTCCACAAAAAAGCCGGCAATTTCCATGGCATGGGCGAGGTCTACGAGCGCCTGGGCAACCGCGACAAGGCCATGGAGTGCTACAAGAAGGGCGGTAACGCCGTCGACCAGGCGCGCCTGTTCCGCGAAATGGGCGAGCGCTCCAAGGCCAAGAACATCCTCGAGACCTCCAATGAGTGGGAGGAACTCGCCCGCATGGCCGCCGAGGACGGCGAGTGGCAGACCGCCGCCGTCGCCTTCGAGGAGTCGGGCAAGACGCTCAGCGCCGCTGAGGCCTACGAGCGCGCCGGCGACATGGTGCGCGCGGCGCGCCTGTATGAGGCGGGCGGGATGGATTCCAAGGCCGGTGAGCTGCTGGCCGCCGGTGGCGGGCGGAACGCCGCCGAGATTCTCGAGCGCGACCTGCGCACCAGCGCCCTGCGCGGCAAGGGCGCGGCCATGTCGGACTCCGACGTGGGGCGCCTCAAGCGTTGCCTGGAAATCTGGGCCAAAGAGGGCGAGTACCAGCGAGCCTTCGACTTCGCCAAGGAAATGGAACAGTGGAAGTTCGCCGCGCAGCTTGCCAAGCGCCTGCCGCCGAGCGAGGAGCTGGCCGAGATCTGCATGATGGGCGACCAGCACCAGGCCGCCGCCGAGATTTATCGCCAGATCGGGCAGGACAAGCAGGCCGCCCTGGTGCTGGCACAGTATCATCAGCAAAAAGACGAACTCATCGAGGCCGGTCGCTATTTCGAGGAAGCCGAGGAATGGCTGGCAGCCGCCGATCTCTATTACACCATGAACAACCTGGCCAAGGCGGGCGAGCTCTACGAGCGCGCCGGTGACAACCGCCAGGCCGCCGAGATGTTTGCCGCCGCCGGCGATGCCGAGCGCGCCGCCGCGCTCTATAAAGAGGCGGGCGAGTACGACATGGCCGCCCGCGCTTTCGAGCAGCTCGGCGACCTCACGCAGCAGGCCGAGTCACTGGCTTCCGCCGGCGACAGCCTGGGGGCGGGCAAGCTCTTCTATGAGGCGGGCCTGCTCGACAAGGCCATCCGCATGCTCCAGCAGGTGGGCTCCGAGAGCGCCGACTACCGCGAGTCGCGCGTGATGCTCGGAGAGATTTTTGTGAAAAAGGGCGACCGCCCCGGCGCACGCGCGGCCCTCGGCAAGGCGCTCGAGAACGTCACCCTCAGCCCCGACACGGTGCACGGTTACTATCTGCTGGCCAAGCTCGAGGAGATGGACGGCAACATCGACGAGGCGCGTAGCCTCTACGAGCGCGTCAACGCCGAGAGCTACGGCTACCAGGACGTGGCCATGCGCCTGAAGGCCATTGCCGACGGCAAGGTGCTCGGTCGCAGCAAGGCGGGCAAGTCAGGTTCTGCGCAAGCCATCTCGGACGCGAACACCCGCACCATGGCCAGCGACGTCGACCAATCGGCGCGCACCCAGGCCAGCGACATGGTCTCCAGCGGGCCGGGCGGGGCTGCCGATCCCAACGCGCGCACCATGGCCTCGGTCGCTCCCACGGAGAATCGCTACACCCTCAAGGGCGCGCTCGGACGCGGCGGCATGGGCGTTGTTTACGACGCCATCGACGAGACTTTGAAGCGCGAAGTCGCCTACAAGGCGCTCCCGGATGATCTCAAAGAACACCCCAAGGCCGCCAAGAACCTCATGGAAGAAGCGCGCTCGGCCGCGCGACTCTCCCATCCGAACATCGTGCAGGTCTTTGACGCGGGCAAGGACGAGCGCGGCTACTTCATTGTGATGGAGAAGATCGAGGGCGAGACTTTTGACAAGATCATCCGCAGTCGCCGCATCTCGGTGCCGGGCGTGGTGAACATCGCGCGCCAGATCTGCGCGGCGCTCGCACACGCGCACAGCCGCCACATCGTGCACCGGGATCTCAAGCCCTCGAACCTGTTCTGGACCAACGACAAGATGATCAAGCTGATGGACTTCGGCCTGGCGCGCACCTACGACGAAGAGGTCGGCAAGGTGCAGACGCGCACGGCCGGGACGCCCTATTACATGGCGCCCGAGCAGATTCGCGGCGACGCCATCAGCCCGCAGACGGACATCTACGCGCTGGGTTGCGTGCTCTATGAGCTGCTGTGCAATCGCCCGCCCTTTACCGAGGGCGAGCTGACCTACCACCACGTGCACACCCCGCCCGAGGACCCGCGCAAATACCGCGAGGAAGTCTCGGAGACGCTCTCGCAGATCGTTCTCAAGTGCCTGGAAAAAGCCCCCGAGGATCGCTACGCCAGCGCCGACGATGTCTCGCAGGCGCTGGCCAAGGCGGGCTGAGGAACTATCTCACCGTCTCCCGCCCCTGAACGCGGTACATTGTCTTGACCAGCTTCGCGCCCCGAAACGGCGTCGGCGTGATGATCACCAGGCGCACCCCGTTGTGTTCACGCCAGATGGTGTCCATGCCGTCAGGTGTGTCTTTCCCATACATGAGGGTCTCTTCGACCGCCTCGTCGCTGATGGACTGGGCGGCCGCGCGCTCCTGGGCGTGCCTGCTGAGCGCGATGTTCCCAAGGCCGGGGACGTTTTCGTAGTAGTAATTCACACGCCCTCCTTACGCGCACATTCCAGAGTATAGCAGGTGCCCGGACCGCCGATGAGGCCTGATTCGCCTGCTCTCGCGCGGGGTCAACCGCACTTGCCCCCTTGGCCCGTGGCCGCAATACTCGCCCCAACTTATTTGAGTTGGAGCACGCCATGTTCGTCACCATGAACCGAATTTTCGTAACCCCCGAATACGCCGAGAAGTTCGAGGACAATTTCCGCAACCGCGCCAAGGAAGTCGACAAGATGCCCGGCTTCATCCGCAACGCCGTGCTGCGCCCCAAGGGCGAAGATCAGCCCTACGTCGTCCAGACCTTCTGGGAGTCCGAAGAGCAGTTCAAGGCCTGGGTGGGATCCGACGCCTTCAAGAAGGGTCACGCCCGCTCGGGCACCCTGCCGCCCGAGGCCTTCGCAAAGAAGGGCTCGCTGGAGACGTTTGAGGTGTTTCTGGATACCGAGGCCTGAGGCGTAAGATCCTCGCCAATTCGGCAGTTCTCGCCAGCCGCATCTAACGGAATTGGATCAACTGTCGTGAACGTGCTCGTGGACGTGTTCGAAACGCGCACGCGCACGCGCACGAGCACGTCTACGTTCACGATCTGAACAAAGATGTGAAATGGCCGGGGATGGCCTGCTCAAGACTGGGCTTCAACCAGAATTTCCCCCAGGACCTCATGCCAGTTGGCCTCGGCCTCGATGGAGGCGAGCACGCTGGCCAGGCCGAACTGGATGCGGTTGAGGTAGAGCATTCCCGGGCGCTTGGCTTCGCGGATTCCCTTACGCAGGGCTTTCCGCGCGGCGAGGAAGCCGCCCTTGATGGAGAGATCCGAGAGACGTTCGGTGTAGGCGCGGTTGAAGGTAAAGGGCTCGTCCTTGATGGCGGGCTCGTAGACGGCGACCGCGTATTCTTCGAGAAAAGCCCATTCCTCTTCGTCGACTTCGTCCTGAATTTCCCACACCCGCGCGAGCGCCTCGCGCAGCTCGCTGCCGCGCCCGCCCTCTCGAACCAGTGATCCAACGCCCTTCAAATCCGCCAGCACGGCGGGCGGATAGCGCTGCACGCAGCCGAAATCCAGATACGCCACATCGGCTCCGCCGGGAAAGAGGTAGTTTCCCGGATGGGGATCGGCGTTGAACATGCCGTGGACATAGAGCGAGCGGAAGAGAAAGGCGAAGAGATTGCGGCCGATCTCGTTGCGCTCTTCCTGATTGCCGCGCGCGCGCATCTCTTCCCAGGACTCACCGCTCACGTAATCGAGCACCAGAATGTGATCGCGGCAGAGCTCTGTGTGCGGGCGGGGGATGACCACGCCGGGCGTGCCTTCCCACGCGTCGGCAAAGTCCTGCTGATTGCACAGCTCGCAGCCGTAGTCGCATTCTTCGAGCACGCGGGAGGTGAGATCGTCGAGGGTCTGTTCGAGATCGACCTTGGGCAGCACCATCGCCATGGCGTTGCGCAGCAGGTCGAGATTTTTGAGATCCGATCGGATCGCTTCGTCGATGCCGGGGTACTGGACCTTCACCGCGACGACGCGCCCGTCGGGCAGCTCGGCGCGGTAGACCTGGCCGATGCTGGCCGCGGCGATGGGCTCGCGCTCGAACTTTTTAAAGATGTCTTCGGGCTTTGCGCCCAGGTCCTTCTTGAAGACCGCTTCGATCTCGCTCCAGCGCATGGGCCGTGCGCGCACCTGCAGCTCCGAGAGCGCCTGCGTATAGATGTGGCGATAGCCCGCCGGGATGGCGTCGTCGATATAGCTCACCATCTGGCCGACCTTCATGGGAAGGCCCTTCATTCCGGCCAGTGACTGGGCGAAGGTTTTGGCTGTCTGTTGGTGGAACTTTTCGGCCGCGCTGTCGATGCCGCCGCCCAGAAGGGTGCGGCCCGCGGCCAGCGCCATGTTGTTGGAGACGCCCACGGCCATGTTGCCCAGGCTCGCCATGCGTGTGACACGGCCCCTGGGAATCTTGCGAACCCCGTCCTTCGCCATATCCTGCCGCCTTCCTGTCGTCGCGCAAGCATGAGCCTAGCGCGCGGGCGGCGGCGGCGTCCAAACCGGGGAAGGGTCGGGAAGCGGGAAAGGGGTGAAAGCCCCGTCAGTGGGCCATCTGGAGCTTGTCGAGAAAAAGCGTCGCCAGGCCGAGGAAGGCGAAGAAGCCGCCCACGTCAGTCACGGTGGTGACAATGACGCCCGAGCCCATGGCGGGGTCGAGGCGGAAGCGGTGCAGCAGGAGCGGGACCGAGGCACCGGCCAGGCCGGCGAGCGCGAGGTTCACGCACATGGCCAGGAAGAGCACGGCGCCAAGATAGGCATTTCCCTGCCAGAGGTAGCCCGCGCCCGCGGCGAGCAGGCCGACCGAGGCGCCGATGCAAAGGCCGATGCCGATCTGCTTGCCCATGACGGCCATGACCGAGCTCAGGCTCAACTCGCCGAGTGCGATGCCGCGGGTGACGACGGTAAGCGTCTGCGTTCCCACGTTGCCGCCCATGCCGGCGACCACCGGCAGGAAGGCGGCGAGCACGACGACCGAGCGGATCGTGTTCTCGAAAGCACCCACCACGCTGGCCGCCAGAAAGGCAGTCGCCAGGTTGAGCACCATCCAGGGCAGGCGCCGCTGGAGCGAGAGCATCATGGGCGAGAACACGCGGTCTTCCTCGTCGAGGCCGACCATGCGGTACATGTCCTCGGTGGCCTCTTCCTGGATGACTTCGAGCACGTCGTCGACGGTAATCGTGCCCAGCAACTTGCCTGTTTCGTCGACGACGGGCAGCGCCATGAGGTTGTATTTCTCGACGAGGTCAGCGGCGACTTCCTGGTCGGCGTCTTCGCGAATGCTGACCGGGTCGGTGATCATCACGTCGCGGATGAGCTTCTCGCCCGGCGCCAGCAGCAGCTTGCGAATGGGCACGACGCCCTTGAGGTGGTTCTCCTCGTCGACGGCGTAGAGGTAGAAAATTTCCTCGACGGTCTCGCCGATCTTGCGCAGGTGCGCGACGCCTTCCTCGCACGTCGCCGACTCGTGGAGCGTGGCGATGCGCGTGGTCATCAGCGCGCCGGCACTCTCCTCGGGGGAACCCAGAATGCGCTCGATGTGAATGCGGACGGTCGGCTCCAGCAGGCGCAGCACGGGCAGGCGGCGCTCTTCGGGCAGCATCTCCACAAAATAGGCACCGTCGTCGGGCGGCACGCGCCCCACGATGGTCGCCATCTGCCGGTCTTCGACCATGGGCAGCACTTCGGGAAGGAACTCCACCGGGAGCTCGGCGAGCACCTTGCCCGCGCGTGCGGAGTTGAAGAGCAGATTGACGAGGGTCTTCTGCTCCCCGCCCGAGAGGTTGGGCAGCAGTTCGGCGATGTCGGCCGGGGGCATCCGCTCGATGAGCTTCTGGGCGCGATTGTGCGCACCGGTGCGGATCATCCTGCGAAGGATGTCGATCCGCACGGGGGCGCGCGTGTGGCGCTGATGCTGCCCGGTCTCCGGCATACGAGGGGTTCCTCTTGAGAGTCCTGTTTAGTTGTCCGGTTGTGGCGGAGGTGTGAACTCCCAGGCACCGGCCTTCCATGAAGCAACCTGATGCTTGCCGGTGTAGACCTCGATCTCCACCACCTTGGACGGGTCGCCCGCCTCGGGAATGGCCTTGGCGGTCTGCTCGACCACCTTGCGCGCGATCTCGGAGAGATCGCGCACGCTGGGATCCTGGCTGACCGGAATCTCCACCATGACCGAGAGCGCCCCGTGGCGCACGCGCACGGCAACGACCGCGGCACTGGCCGCCTTGGGCGGATCGGTGAGCAGCAGGCGGTGCAGGCGCTCGGCGCGGACGTCCGCCTCGCTGGCGGTGCCCGGCGCCACCATGAAGCCCGGCAGGCCCGCGCTCCGGTCGGTGATGAGCTGGGGCTGGCCGCCGTTCTTGAGGTGCGGTGCCAGGTCGGGGGCCGGCTCACTGCGAGATTCGGCGGGAGCGTCCTCGGCGGGGGGGGCCGCCAGGGGCGCGGCTTCTTCGCTCGCTGCTTCCTCACCCTCGGCGCCGGGGAAGGGCGTGGCCGCCTCTTCTTCCTCGCTGCTGCCGAAGTTCTTGAGCTTTTCGGGGACTTCCTTGATCTTGAAGGCGCCCGCGGGCTTGTCGAAGCCACGCTTGGGCTGGCGCGCACCGCCGGAGGCGTTGCTGGGCTTCCAGGAGGCGCAGCCCCCCGCCAGCAGGCCGATCACGGCGATCAGGGCGCAGCCGAATGTTGCAGGATTTCTCATATCGCGCATTCCTTGGGATGGTCACTGCCTCTAGA
>JAGRBM010000442.1 GCA_020434085.1 Chrysiogenia bacterium
AACGGCCACCACGGGAAGTTGAAAAAAGAACGTTGCTCCTTTTCCGGGGATTCCCTCGCTTTCAACCCACATCGTGCCGCCCATGAGCTCTGTGAGCCGGCGGCTAATCGTAAGCCCAAGCCCGGTGCCCCCAAACTTCCGCGTTGTCGAGGCGTCCACCTGGCTGAACGACTTGAATAGCCGGTCGATCCGATCAGCAGGAATGCCGGGGCCCGTGTCTCTCACACTAAAGAGAAGGTTCTGCGCTCCGCCGCCCGGGTCTGCGCCTTCCCGCACAGTAACGACGATCTCTCCAGACTCGGTGAACTTTACCGCGTTATTGGTCAAGTTAACGAGTATTTGCCGCAGCCGCGTTGCGTCCCCCATGATATGGCTTGGCACATCGGCATCGATGTAGTAGGCCAGCTCAATCCCTTTCTCTGCCGCCTTGTACGAAATGAGATCCAGGGCGTCTTCGATGCTGCGCCGCAAATCAACCAGCGCGACCTCGAGTTCGAGTTTGCCCGCCTCGATCTTCGAGAAGTCCAGAATATCATTGATGATGGTAAGCAGCCCGTCCCCGCTCACGCGTATGATATCCACAAATTCGCGCTGCTCCTCAGAGAGCGGCGTCTCAAGCAAGAGACTGGTCATGCCGATCACCCCATTCATCGGAGTCCGGATTTCATGACTCATGTTGGCCAGAAACTCGCTCTTTGCCCGTGAGGCCGCCTGGGCCTGCTCGGCCAGGTCATTGGCCCGCGCAGTCTGTTCCCGGAGCCCATTTTCTGCGCGTTTCCGGGCGGTGATGTCCGACACCAAGTGACCGTAATGGCGCCGGCCGTCCTTCATAAACGGCGCGCTCGAGAACAATACCACGATGCTCGATCCATCGGCTCGCCGCGCCTCGGTCTCGATCGGCGAGCCGCCCACATACTCCGCCGCGGGCAAAGCCAGGGCCGCACACTGGCGAAAGTACTGCCCCATATCCACATTGCAGAGCAAGGCGGCTAGTGGAGTACCGATGAGTTCCTTCTCGGCGAGCCCAAACTGGCGACACGCGGCTGTGTTGACTGACCCAATCACGCCCATCTCGTCCGTCACGATCACGCCGTCGGTAAGCGCGCCAAGCACCGAACGTTCACGCGCCTCGGTTTCTTGAAGCGTCACCAGCATATCTTGCATCCACCGGTCAACGCGCGCGGCGACCATAGCGCTGAGAATGATCAGCGTGGCCACAACCACGATAATGGCGGCAAGCTCCATTCGCGGCAGCGTCTGGGCATTTGTGGTAATAATCGTATGCGGATAAAACCGCGCCGCCTTCATCGCCGTGAAATGCATCGCCGACACGGCGCCGCCCAGAACAAAGGCCGAGGTTAGCTTAACCCATGCACGCCGCGACGTGCCCAGCTTGATCTTAACCGAGAGCGCGGCAACGGCAAGTACATAGGCGACCCCGATAGAGAGCGCGAAAAGCAGGGGGTCGTAGTACAGCTCTGCCGGCATTATCATCGCTTCCATGCCGGTATAATGCATTGTGCCGATACCGACAGCCATAAGCAGACCGCTGCCGAGAATACGCGCCCAGTTCGGTGATGGGGTTGCCAGAAGATGAATCGCTACGCCGCTTCCTCCGATCGCTGGAAGCACAGAGAGGGCCGTGATGAGGAGATCATACTCGACGCGCGCGTGAATCGACAGGGCGAGCATCGCCGTGAAATGCATGGCCCAGATCCCTGATCCCATCGCAATCATACCGACAGCGAGCCAGGTCCGTTTCGCGGCGGCCCGCCTTGAGGCCTGAATACGATCGATTACCGAAAGCGAAGAGAAGGCCGCCAGGCAGGCA
>JAGRBM010000443.1 GCA_020434085.1 Chrysiogenia bacterium
AAAGGCCTGCTCTCCCCCGCGCCCGGCCTTTCGCACCAGGTACTGGAAGTTGTAGTCGTCGGCGTACTGGTCGAGATCTTCGCAGCCCACGTTGGTCTGCCCGCGCGGGTGGCCGCCCAGCGGCACATGCACCACGGCGCTCACCAGGTGCGCCGGCAGCTTCACGCTCGAATTGTGGCGGCGCAGGTATTCGGTCGAGACCAGATGGTCGGTGGAGACAATCACCGGCCCGGTTGCGGCGAAGGCGCCCAGCGGTCCCTCGCCCATGGGCGTCGTGATGATCGCATTGCCCGAGACGTCGCAGGCAGTGACGTGGATGAAGGTCACGTCGGGACGAAGCGCCTTGAGCAGCCCGACTTTCTCTTCGGAGCCGAACGGATCGTCCATCGTGCGGAAGGCACCGGCCAGCTCGTTGTCCTCGGCCATGCTCGATCCCACCAGCGAATTGGTCGTAATGAACGGCAGCCGGAGCGCACCGGCCATCAGGCGCTGGGTCATGCTCAGGATGCTCCAGTGTTCGATCTCCACCTCGCCCGAGAGCCAGACCTTGTTCACCACCGGGTTGGGCGAGGGATAGGGCCAGATGTCGCCGGCGAAGGTCGTGATGGTCTTCTTCATGAACTTGCCGGCGAACATGCCGATCCAGGTCTCGCCCATGGAGATGTTCGAGATGGTCAGCTTCGAGTCCTTGCCCCAGTGCTGGCGCATCAGTTCGTGCGCCAGTCCGTAGGGCCGCGTGTGCGTGCTGGCCATGTGGAGGGTCTGCCCGGGCTGGACGAAGTTCGCCACGGCGTCGTGCAGGCTCATGCGCTTGTCGGCGCCAGCCTGCGGAAGGGGCACACGAAAGCGCCGCTCGAGAAGCTCTCGGTAGTCTGGATGCATCGTCGTTTTCCTTAGTGGCGTCGCGCCGGTCCGGATCACTTCCCCCGGGACTGCCCGCCGCGCGGGGCAGCTTAGTCCCCCTGCCCCCGGTCCCCAACTCTCACTCCCCAACGAGCGGGAGGACGAAATTGGCGAGCTGCTCGCGCTCGGTCCAGCCCGCCTTGTCGTAGAAGCGCCGCGCGTAGGCCTCGCTCTCGCGCCCGTTGAGCAGCCCCAACCGGAAGGCGCCCTTGCCGCGAGCGATGCGTTCGACCTCGTCCAGCAGGGCGTTGCCGATCCCCTCGCCCCGGTGAGCGGCCAGCACGAAGAGCTCGGAGACAAAGCCCTCGGGCCCTTCGAGCATCAGGTAAGGCAGCCAGTGGACGTTCACGTAGCCCACGACCCCCGCATCTTCATCCTCGTAGACCAGGGTGGTGTGGCTCCCGCCCTCGCCGCAGCGGGCGAGCCCCTCGACTACGCGGGCGTTGATCTGCCCTGGGGATGCCTCTGCGAGAAACGGCACCCAGTGGATCTCCCGCAGGATTTCCCCGATGGCGGCCGCATCCTGCGCCTGTGCGGCTCGAACCTTGCCCATGGCTGATTTCCTCCCGATTGCTTTCCCCCCGCGGGGATTTCGGTGGTATACTTCGCGCCTCAACCCGAGAGTATCCCGAATTGTGCGCCTGGAGGAGGAACTGCCCATGCGCCCGCGTGTTTCATTTATTGCCCTGCTGCTCGCCTGCCTTGCAGTCACGGCGTGTTCAACGCACCGCCTGCCCAAGGACATGAGCGAGGCCAAGCTCAAGGAAATCCGCGAGAAGCTTGCCACCGGCGACACTTTGCTGAGTTTCGCCCCCGTGGAGGGGACCGACCTCAAGCACGCGCAGGTCTTCGGCGTGGTGGACGCGCCCATCGACCGCGTCTGGAAGGTCGTTACCGATTACGACAACTACGACGACTTCATGACACTCGTCGAGGAGTCGCGCGTGAAGTGGACCCGCGGCAACGTGGCCAAGTTCGAGATGATCTTCGGCCTGACCGGCGTTCCCCAGCCGCGCTACAACATCACCGTGGCGATGGTGCACTACCCGGAGAAATACCGCATCGAGTGGGTCTACATCGAGGGCGACATCGTCGACACCTTCGGCTCGTGGACGCTCAAGCCCTTCGGCGAAAACCGCACCGAGGTGATCTACTCCATGTTCATGGATCTCTCGGGCACCCTCGTCGGCCCCTTTGCCCAGCTCGGCTCGGGCATGGCGCTGCCGGCGGCCATCGACGCCGTCCGCGACCAGGTCGAGGAAGAGCGCTACGACACCCTGGAGCTGCCCGAATACGCCCGGCCCGAAAAGCGCGCGCCGAGCCTCATCGACCGGGAATTTGCGGCCTTCGACTAGGCCGTTACCAATACTTTGCCTTGCGGCGCCCCAGCCGCTACACCCTTGAGCATCGATTTTGGGGATACGCCCGGACGCAATGACGCAGGAAAACTCGCCACAATCTCCGCCCTCCTGGCTCTCGGGGCTCGGGCTGGCCATCGCCGCGGGCGCCGTGACCGGCGCGTGGTGGCATGGGCCGCGTGCCGTGGCGGCGGCGCTTGTCGCTGCCCTCGGCGGCTACGTTGCGGGTTTCTACCTGGGCCGCCGCCGCGAGGCACATGCCGCGGCCGAGCAGCTCGTCAGTGAAGTCGAAGCCGCGCAGAGCCGCACCCTGGAATTCGCACGCGAGAAGGTGCGCGCCCGCGAGCAGGCCGCCGCCTCCCCGCTTCTCCACCCCACCGACAAGCAGCGCCTGATGGAATGGACGGCCGAGCCCATCGCACTGCTCGAAGAAGCCGACCGCGAACAACGCGTCACCGGTTTCAACCGCGCGCGCTCGTGCGCGGGCATGGGGCAGGTCAGCGCCTGGCGCCGCAGCATGGGCGCCCAGCACCCCGACGCCGACGCCCTTCTGGGCGCCATCGAAGAAGCCATCCAGCACGCCCTCATCGAGGTGGCCGAATACTTCAGCCCCGTCCTCGAAAGCGTCGGCAAAAAAGGCGGCACCACCATCGACGGTGACGCCAGCCGCCGGCGCATCTTTGAGATCCGCAAACAGACCCTCGGCGTGCTGAGCGAACTGCGCGCCCGGCTTTCCAACCTGCCGGTCACGACGCAGGAGAGCTTTGATTTCTGAGAG
>JAGRBM010000444.1 GCA_020434085.1 Chrysiogenia bacterium
CCAGCGAATTGAGCGACGCGCTCGGTGACCTCGGGTTCACAACGGCAGACGCGGAAAACTCATCCACGTCTGCGGACATCGCAGTCAGCGCAGCGTCGCGCTGCACTTCCCGCGCAGCCTCCTTCGCTGAAATCTGAAAATTCCCCGTCAGGTGCTCAGAGCTTTGTTCAAACATCTTGGCCCCGATAAATGTCCCAATCTCTTCCGAAATGCCGGAACTGCCGCCGATGTAAGCCTCGGCCATCTTGTTTTCTATGGCCACGCGGCCTTCGTCGGTTTCTGGGTCGAGCCCCTCCGCAATAACGTCATCCCTGAATTCGTTGCGCCTCGAAAGGATGTCGGCCTGTAGCTCCAATGTTTTCCGCGTAGCCTTTGCGTTTTCCAGCTTGGCCTTGCGCTCAATGATCGTGTTGGCCTCATCCAGACCGGTTTCCCCGAGGAAGCTGGCCGTGTCCTCGACTGCCGCAAGGGCGCCGAGATTCTGCGCCTTGAACTCAGGGTTCTGCCGGGCGACCTGGAACCTCTCGCGCTGCTCTATGATTGTCTTGGGCATTAGAAGAGATTCCCCGCCTTGAAGTCGCCGCCGGGCTTGCCGAATATCGCGTCGGGATCAACGCCGCCCGCACCACCCCCAAAACCGGCGGTAAGTGCGGTCGTAGCCACTTGCGTCCCGCCCTTCACAAGCGCGCCAAACCCTGCGGAAAATGCCGCCGTCTTGGCCGACCTGCGCTGGCGCTGGCCCTCATAAAGACTGGATGTAAGGTTCTGATTCAGGACGCCGAGGTCATCCAGCAGGCTGAAGGCCCCGGAAAGGTTGGCAAGCTGGGCCGAACCACCTGACACGCCGCCAGCCCCGATGATCGCCTCGGCCCTGCCACGGCGCTGCGCCTCATCCGCACGCAGCTTGTCTCGAATCTGGTCGGCTTCCTGAATCTGCCCGGCCTGCTGGCGCCGGATTGCAGCGCGCTGCTCCTTTGCCTTGATCGGTTCTGTAATGGTCTTGCCGCCTGTCAGTGCGGTCAGGGCGAGGAACGTCGCAGAGATCGGGTCAAGGTAACCGACCCCGGAGCCGATGGCATTCGCTCGCTCGGTCTGCTCAAGCAGTCGTTTCAGGCTCATAGCAATACTCCATCAAATCCTCGCGCCACCCCACCGCGCGAAAGCCCATTCGCTCCATCCACTTGGCAGAGCTGGGGAAAGAATTGTGAACGTGCGAGATCAGGCGGGTGTATCCCAGGTATTCCCGGGAGCATTCTATCGCCGTCTTGCACAGCGGAATGAACGTCTTCGCCACCAACCGGTCCCGGTAGATCAGATCGACAAGCCGGGTGGTGGACAGGGCCACGGCCACAGCGGTCCCGTTGGGGTTCTTGAAGAACCACGCAGCCCCAAGCGGCCCACCATGATCGAGCGTCACCGCCCAGTGAGAGAACTCGACCACGTTGTCGAACTTTCCCGAGAGGGCCTTCAGCCGCTCCTTCATGATCGGGCGCAGGTCCTCCATGATTCCATCCAGGTCACTTGGCTCATAAGGCTTCAGGATCACGATACGCTCATCACAAGCCCGGCGATCTCCAGATTGAGGGGCCTGTCCTCCATGATTGTTATGACGGGATCGTCGTTTCTGTCCGTCTGATTCACGCCATCGAAGCGCTTCCAGCCCGTAAACACGGCTGCCGCAGAGCCGACCTGATCGTCGGTGGTGCGGTATTTGATTGGCTGACCGTTGACCTTACCCCCGGTCGAATCGACCAGATACAGGTCCAGTCCCTTGATACTCGTAACCTTGCTGTGGCGAACACCGTTCTGGTCGCTGAATGTCTGTGGGTAGACTTTGGCTGAAGCCGTGTAGGAGAGCCCCACTTCACCGGTCGTGGGGGCGCCGGTCAGATTCAGGTCGCTGTAGTCGATGGCCCCGGACGCAACCGTGTAGGTGCCCCGGTAGACCCCATCCAGCTTGACCGATACGGTTTCCCCCTCCAGGTGGGAAATCCCACTCGTCACCCCAGTCTGCCCGAAGGTCAGGGTGTCCTCGTCGAGGAAGGAATCCGTGCGGCTGTCGGGCTCGTAGCGCTCCACGTAGACGGCTGTGGCCGAGTTGATCGTGCGGGAAATCGCCAGGTAGATGTCGTCACGGTTGGTGCCCGGCACGACGCACAGGCTCTTTACAAGGGCACTTGTCCCGGCAGGCAGCCACGTCCCCCAGCCGATCACCCCCGACTGCGGGTTGTAGAAAAGCTGGAGCAGCGTTCCATCCGAGAGCAGGCAGAAAAGAACGGGCGCAGGCGTCCGAGCGTAGTGAAGCTCGACGATGGCGGATGACAGGAGGTGGTCGGCAAGGTCCGAGAGCGCCTGCGCCCGATAGCGGTCGTCCTCAAAGTTGTAGCTCATCGCGCGCAGGGACTTCCCGTCGCGGCCTACGAACATCGAGGCGTTGTCAATGGTCTGCGGCTGGATGCTGGAGCCCCCATAGGTGCTCTGCCGCTTGAAGTCGAATTCTCCGGGGGCGATCAATCCCTCCCCGATTACCTCGGCATCGCGGGCGCCAATGAGGATATTCTCCGCACTGGCCAGCCATTCGATGACATCGCCGATCTGGTTGAGCGGGAAGTGGAGCGCGTCAGAGTCGACGCTCTCGCCCTCACTCCGCTGGAAGCTCTCGGGCCGGTTGGGCCGGGAAGCATACAGGACGTTTGGGGCTTTCGTGACACCCCCGCAGTAGAGCCTCCCCTGATGAAAGACAATCGCCCGGGGGAACCCCGAATCCGCGCTCCACGACTCTTCCCACAGGGGGGTGGCGGAAATACTCTGGAGGTCCTTGCCCACGGTGGCGTCAACATTGATCGTCGAGTTGAAAGCCGTAACGGTAGCGTAACCACCCGCGATGCGGAACTTCGCTCCGGGCTCCGTAGTGGTTGGAGCGTGGTTGGCAGAGAAGTATGCAGAGCTGGCAGTCAGGGTGATGCTGCCGGTATCCGCGCTGGGAGTTATCGTAATGCCACCGAGGGGGTCAGTGGCCGTCAGAATCTTGCTGTTCGTGTAGGTGGTTGCCGTTACGGATGTGTTCAGGACAAGGCCCGTTGCGGTCGTAGAATTGGTGACGCTGATGATCTGGACGTAGCGGGAGCGTGCCGTTCCGCCAGAGTCAATGTCCATGACCCTCCCCTCGGCGCCGGTGAAAACAGCACCAGAGGCGGTCAGGGCTACAGTCTCACCGGCAGAGGCGGCAGCGCCAGCCGTGATGTTCACGCCCGTGGCTGCGCCCTCTTCCCAGATGCCCGTCCACTGTGCGGTCGGCGTCGTGGCGGAAGGGGGGAGCTGGAGGTTCACGCCATACATCCGCCCGGCATCGACAAAGCTGGCGATCTTCACCCAGCCGCCATGCAGGTTGATGAGCTTCCCGGTATTGCCGTCCGACTTCGTAAATGAGTCCGTGCTCGACTCGATAAACACCGCTCCACCGGCAGTGGTGCCGTTCACGCTCAGAGCGTATGGCTGCGTCTTGATCTCCAGCACCGGGAAGTCGGCGCCAAAGTCCAGTTCCGCAACCGTCCAGCTCGTGTCGGTAGTGCGGGAAATCTTGCGGGGCCAGTAGTCGGGATGGCACAGATACAGGTCCTTGCCGTCCGAAGCGAACTGAATCGACTGGATGTCCGTGTGGTCAAACTCGGTCGTCAGCGTGTAGGGTGCGCCGAGGATCGCACCGGCCTTGTAGAACCGGCAGATTTCGTCCTGAAACTCAAGAACGTAATCCCCGACGCCGGGGATGGAAAACGGGATCAGGCGGACGTTCTCGGTCGAGTCGTAAACCGCCGAGATATACTCTGTCCCGCCGCGACGCTGCAAAGCGCCAAACCCCTTGATGAGGAAGTTCTGGCACTGGCGCAGTCCCGTCTTGAACTGGTCGGAGCTTCTCAGGCCGCG
>JAGRBM010000445.1 GCA_020434085.1 Chrysiogenia bacterium
AACCTCTCCCACTGCTCAAACGCAGCTTGTTGAATTGCCTTGTAGCGAGACAGGTGGTGCCCTCTCTCGCCCGTGGCCGCCATCTTGAGTAGGGCCTGCTCTGCCCACGCCCATTGATCCAGGATTTCCTGCTCAATCTCATCGTCGAGCTGGTCAAACGACTTGGTGACGGCAGAGTGCCCGTATTCTTCCCGGCCCTCGCTCATGCGCTGGTAGGCCAGATTCCTGAACTTCTCCCAGTTGCTCACGCAGTCACCTCTTCGTAGTGTTTTTCGATGTCTGAAACCCGGATGATGGAGGACCGTCCATTGCTGAACTGAACGTCAGCGAAGGGGCCTTCGAGGTAGCGGTCACGCCCACGCGCACCCTCCACAATGTCAAACTTGGTGATTGCAAGGACCACAAGGTCCAGTGAATTCGGGTAGAGTTTGTGCCGCCACCGGCTGTATTTACGCATTGCCATCAGATGCTGCTCCAATCGCTGAATTTTGTTTTCCGTCCATCCCAGTGGAGGGGGATGGTGCGGCACTCGCCGTCACGGTTCTTCAAAACAATCAGCTCCGCCTTGTGTGGATTCTCCGCGTGATCGTTGTAGTAAGCCTCCCGGTAGAGCCCCATCACAATGTCCGCGTCCTGTTCGAGGGCACCGGATTCGCGCAGGTCGGAGAGCATGGGCCGCTTGTCTGTGCGTTCCTCGCACTTGCGCGAGAGCTGGCAAAGCGCCAGAACCGGCCAGCCGATGTCCTTGGCCAGCGCCTTCATGGCTGCTGAGATTTCGGTCAGGTCGTGGTTGCGGTTCTGCCCCTTGGCATCGGCCACCGCGATGTTCAGGTGGTCCACCACGATGAGGCCCATTTCCGCCTTGCTCTTGCGCCGAACCTGCCGGGCAATGCTGCGGATGTAGGCCGGGCGCTGGGCGCCTGAGTCTTCGATGTAGAGGGGCAGGTCCATGAACGCGGTGGACGCTTCCGTCACCTTGTCGGCATCAAGGGGCTGGCCGTGATCGTCCTGGTCCCTGCGAAGATGCGAAATGGGAATATCCGAGAGCAGGCTCAGCGCGCGGGTGAACAGCTTCTCGGCGCTCATTTCCAGCGAGGCGATAAAGCCGGGGAAACCCGCCTTCGCAGCGTTCAGGGCAATCTCAAGGGCCAGTGACGTTTTGCCCATTGAGGGGCGGGCAGCAAGGATCGCGTAGTCCTGCGGCTTCAGGCCAGCCAGCAGGGAATCCACATCCCAGAGGCCCGTGGGCACGCCTGAAACGTGACCGGCCTTGTAGGCGGCCTGCTCAGCCTCCAATGCGCGAAGGCCACGCGGGGCGAGCTGGTCAGCCCTGACAAGCCTGGTAGCCGTGCGGTCGCCCATGCCGATCTTCGAGACGATGCCCATGGCAGCGTCCATATCGCGCTCGTAGGCTTTCTCCATGGCGTCCTGCGCGGCGGTAATCAGGGCACGGGCCTCCGATGCCTTCAGGACTTCCTTCGCCCCCCAGTGGATTCGATTGGCGAATGGGACCACGCTCATGGCCTGCCGGATTGGCTCGTCGTGTTCGTGGCCGCCAAGCTCTGTGGCCAGTGTTACCGGGTCAATCGGCTCGTTCTTGGCGGAGAGCGCCTGCATGGCCGCAAAGATTTCCCGGTGGTTGGGGCGGTAGAAATCGGCAGGGGTCAGGGTGGCCGCGTCGTCAATCCGCTCGTTATCCAGCAGGATTGCGCCCAGGACGGTCATTTCCGCCTCGATGTTCTGGGGGGCTACTCTCACAGCGATATCCCCGCGAACAGGTCAGCTTGCGCGGTGAAGCAATCCAGCCGCTTCTGCGCCGTGTGCGCGTGCTGCGCGTCGATCTCAATGCCGATGAAGTCACGGCCCACGCCAACGGCAGCCTCGCCCGTGGTGCCGGTGCCGCAGAACGGGTCGAGGACAACCGCGCCCGGCTGCGAGTAGAGGCGAATGCACCGCTCTGGCAAGGCAACCGGGAACGTGGCCGGGTGGTCATTGCGGAAGGGGAGGGTCGCGGGGATTTTCCAGATCGTTTCAGTAAGCCGTGACCAGTCGCCCCACGTCAAACCGTTGTCCGCCATGCCGTCGCCGCAGCGGTAAATCAGCACCCATTCGTGGTTGGCGCGCAGGCGCGGCGCATTGGGGCGATTTCCCCACGCAGCCCCGTTGGCTGGACCCTTGTGCCAGATGGCAATGTCGATAAACTCAGCGTGCCGGTCGAAAATCGCGCGGTATTCATCCAGCGCAAATACTCGCTCAGAGCGGGAGCCGATCCAGTTGGGCACGTTGGCGCAGATGTAGCCGGAGCAGATGCGAGCAGCGGCAGAGAACCACGCCTCGGTAAACTCCCAGTAATCCCGCATAGCCAGCGAGTCGTCAGCCGTGCCGTAGTGCTTGCCGCAGTTATACGGCGGGCTCGTGACGACGAGATCAGCGGCCAGCGTGGGCAGCACAGCGAGGCAGTCGCCATGGATGACGCGGTAGTCGCTCACTGCCCACCCCCTGGACGTGGGCGCTCAGCGCGGTATTCGGGGGGCCGGTTGGGCTTGGTGGCCAGCGCCAGCGGCGGGTCGGCAAGGAACTTGTCCTGATTCAGCCACGGCTCGATGCCGGGGATGTATTTGCCGTTGGCGTCCTGCCACTCTGGCAGCTTTTCCTGCCATTCGAGGGCAGCAAGGCAGGTGGCCAGCAGGTCGGCGTGCGAGAGCTTGTTGCGGGATCGTGCCTGCTCCCAGCGCTTAAACGC
>JAGRBM010000446.1 GCA_020434085.1 Chrysiogenia bacterium
GGAAGGGGTTTCGCAATCTGGCCATGGGCGGGGCGGCCTCGGAGGATGAGGTGGCGCCCGATTCTGCTGAGCCCAGTGGGGTGGCACGGCAGCATGATGAAACATCTCAGCGTGCACGTGCTCGTGAACGAAACTCCGTTCGTCCTGAGCTCGTCGAAGGACGAACCGAGTCGGCACAAAGTCCGCAACTTCGTCCTTCGACAGGCTCAGGACGAACGGGGTCTGTCAACAATGGTTCCATCGTTGCGGAAGGGTTGCGTTCCAGGCCGGCGGGGCTTCAGGCGATTCGCCCACGTCCACGATTGCGGGGGCTGGGGGTCTTTTACCCTCACCCGCCCTGCGGGCACCCTCTCCCTGAGAGGGAGCGGGGAGTCGAGAAGGTGCTTGGCGCCTTACCGGGCGAGGGCGTGCAGATACCATCTCCTCAGCGTGCACGTGCACCTGCACGAGCACGTGCACGATTCGGAGCATTCGGTGCTGCCGGACATTTCGGGAGGGCGTTGCCGCGGGGGCAGGCGCCATCTGCCGGCGCTGGAGAAGTCCGTTTCGGGGCTTCCCGGGCGCCTCCCCAGGTCTCTTGAATCACCGGGGGGAGGGGGGTATAAGCCCCGGTCACTGTTTGATTTTTCAGGAGAATACGACCTTGTCCAAGCGTCGCAAGGAACTCAAAGCCCCCGATGAATTTGTCCACCAGGGAAGCCGCGTGCTCGACTGGATTGCCGACCGCGAGATGTGGTTTCTGGGCCTGATTGGCGGTCTGTTGATCGCCATTGTGGGCACCTATGGGGTGCGTGCCTTTCTGAGCAATCGCACCGAGCGCAATTTCGCGGTGCTCGATTCGGCCCTCAAGATCGCTTCGGCCCCGGTGGGCCCGCGCAGCGTGAGCTCGCTTGAAGAGCTCGAGAGCCTGGGCGAAGAAGACGACCTGCACTTCGAGACCGAGGACGAGAAGTGGAAGGCCCTGCAGGCCAAGCTCATCGACATCGAGCCCCGGCTCTCGACCGACGCGGCCAAGTGGATGGCCACGTTCTATCACGGCGAGGCGGCCTACCGGCTCGAAGAACAGAACGATGCCATTGCCGGGTACGAGAAGTATGCGAACCTGGTAGAGGGCGATGATTTCCTCTATCCGCTGGCGCTCTACAACCTGGGCGTTGCGAAGATGGATGCCGGGCAGTACGAGGCGGCGCTCGCCGATCTCGATAAAGCCTTTGACGCCCGCGCCGATGCCGGCGCGCTGGGCGGATCGATCCTCATTGCCAAGGCACTTTGCCAGGCGCGGCTGGGTCGCACCGAGGCGGCGAAGATCACGCTGGAGCAGATCGACACCGACTACACGGTGATCGGTGACGGGATCGGCAGCGCGGTGCAGGAACAGGCGCTGGCGCTGGGCATCGAAGGCGGCTTCGGCGCGAGTTTCGAGGTGCCAGGCAAGGCGGAGCCCGAGGCCGCGCCGGAGAGCGCCGCGCAGTAGGGCTTTTCCTTTGAATCAATCCAGGAGAGCAGGGCGCCCGGCGCTCTTTGCCGCCGCGCTAGCCATGCTTGCCGCTATGATGGGCGGGTGCGTGTGGTTTGATGCCGCCGGCTGGGGCTCTTCGCCCGGCGATTATCCGCCCAGACTCTCGCGCGAGTGGACCCGGCAGCTTCCGCGCCGCGGGCGCTACGCGCTCGATTTCCCCTACATCCAGTCGCTTCCGAGCGAACTCTCGCAGCCCGTCGCCGTTGGTGAGCGCGTCTTCGTGGGCACCTCGGCCGGCGTGGCGGCGGCCCTTGAAAAAGAGGGCGGAAATACGCTCTGGGAAGTCGAGCTCTCGGACAATCCGATCACCTCGCGCGCGGTCGCCGATGAGCAGACCGTCGTCTTCGCCGGTCTCTCGGGCACGCTCTGGGGCCGATCTGTCGAGGATGGCACCGAGAAATGGACTGCCGAGCTCGATGTGCCGATTCTCGACGCGCTCGCACTCTACGAGGGCCGCGTCATTGTTCAGGACGCCCACGGGGCGCTGAGCGCGCTGGCCATTGCCGACGGCAGAATTCTCTGGAAGATCGACGGGAAGGAGCCCCGCGGGCTCAGCGCGCGCGCGCTCGGCGCTCCGGTCATCGACGAGATCTCCGGCCACGTCTACTGGGCGCGCTGGGACGGCGTCATCCAGGCGGCAAGCATCGCCTCGGGCTCGGTCCTCTGGCAGAGCAACTACGGCGGGGGCCGCGCCGGGTTTCAGAGTACCAACATCGGCATGACGCTCGTGGGCAGTTCGCTCTATGCCGCGCGCTTTTCCGGGCCCGTGTTCAAGATCCGCGCCGACGATGGCATCGCGGTCTGGCAGAGCGAGAACATCGAGGCCGCTGCCGGACCCGCCGCCAACTACAACCAGGTCTTCGTGCCGCTCCAGGGCGGCGGCATGGCGGCGCTCGATGCGACCCTTGGCAGCCGCATCGAGGGCTGGGGCGCCGATATCCCAGAAGACTGGGGCGTGCTCAGCCAGCCGAAGATCCTGGGCGAGTGGGTCGTGGCCGTCACCACCGAAACCGAGAACCGCTGGTGGCCGCCCAGGGTCACCCAGAGCGGCCGCGTGATCGCGCTCGACACCGGCGCGTTTGGCCAGTTCTCGTGGTTTTCAAAGATCCAGACCGGCAGCTACGGCGGCCTCTCATCGGGCGAGGACTGGGTCGCTGTTTTGAGCGACCGCGCCATCGCGCAGCTCTGGCACTTTGAGCCGCGCACCGACGCGCGTCCCGACATCGACTACGCCGCCGAGATCGCCGAGCAGCGCCGGCTCAAGGCCGAGAAGCGCGCCGCCCAGGAAGCCGCCGCAGCCGAAAAAGCCCGGCGCGAGGCCGAGCCTTCGAGCTTCTGGGACAACTTCTTCAGCGCGCCCGACGAGCAGAGCGACGACGAATACCTCGACGAGCTCAGCGAATAACCCCAGCTTCGCCGGTTTGATTGCGCGCGTTTCTTCTCTTCAATCGATACCATTTGAGCGCCTTGAGAGACCACCCAGGCCGGGCCGGGCAGCCTTGGCCTGCTCTTCGCCTGATAAACACAATGTCCGATAATGTATATTATGTAAAATTAAGGATATGGGCCTCCAGGGGGTTCTCCGCCCGTTCTTGGCGGGATTCGGGTTTGTGAGTGCTTCCTTTGCGGTGACGTGCGCGAGCTGTTTGCACACTCTCCGAAACGGCCGCGGCGGCCCTGGCTTCGCATCGTGCACGTGCACCTGCACGTGCACGCTGAGATGAAGGAGTCACCGCGGCGTCTCCCGCGTGTTCGGATGCGTGACGAACGGAAATCAATCGCGGGCAATTCAGGAACAAGGAAAACCTCCGACCGGGCCCGACCGGACCCGAAATGCCAGGCGCCAGGACGGCGCCGCGCACTTCTATAAGGATACGGATTCCCCGCCCCGCTTCAAGCCCCCCCGACCCGAGATGACCCACGATGGCCCGAGATGGACCGAAATAACCCTGGTGTATTTTGGGGCAGTTTCGGGGCTCGACGAGGCAGCGCGCTTACTCGAATCGATAGCGACCGTCTTCACCAACAGAAATCTTTGGCAGGGTTTTCGAGGCTTCAAAATAGTCATAGTCGACCTTCAGATTCTTCCAGAAGGTACGCAGCTCTTCGGCAGATCGCGGGCGGGCACCTCTGATCCGCTGCGCGACGTGCCACAGGGAGAAGGAACCAGCTTCTTCAAGCAGTTTTTCCCAAGACGGACCTGCCAGTCGCGTGGGAAAGATGTGGATAGGAATATGAGCTTGACCGGCGCCGCGCGCTTCGAGCGTGATCAGATAGATTTCATCAATTTGTTCATCGGTCATCGGCAGACATCCGATCGTCACGCAGTCACCGTGAACGAAGATGTCTCCGCCGAGCTTCTTGCGATCTCCGAGAATCCGGTCGGAGGAATTGGGATAGTTGATCCGCAGGGACAGATGGTAACTGCTCGCCGGATTGAACTCCGTGAACTCGTAGAAACCTTCGGGGATTTGGTAGTCACCTTCACGTCGTTTCGGGCCCATGGTTCCCGACAATCGGCAGACCTCATATTCTTTGACCAGAACGTACTTTCCGGTTTCCCTGTTCAGTGCCCAGAGTTCGAGCGACTTGTCCTGTTTGAATGCTCGCCAGAAAACCGGTGGCGGCGGCCAGGAAAGTTGCTTTGCTTCAAAGAGTCTTTTTGCGACATCAAGGCGTGAATCATAGGCGGCACGCACGCGCGGGAAGCGTAGTTGTTCCTGCTTGAGGGTGCCTGCGGCTACCGGCGAGATTCCGGCAAGCGTCAGGCAGAGAGCAACCAGCAAGCTCAGACGAGCGAGCATTCTCCTACACCCCTCCAACAATCACCCCCGCCAGCGCAAGCTCCACCACCAGCGTCAGCCCCGCGCCGACGCGGCGGAAGTTGAAGCCCACGTCGAACATGCCGGCGGCGTGCAGGACGCGTGCGGCGCCGAAGGCTACGGCCAGCCAGAGAATCCAGGGGTCGGAGACTTTGACGAAATCGGCGGCCAGCAGCGCGACCATGAAGGGCGCGCCGTGTTCGACGCTGTTGGCATGGGCGCGGATGGCGTGGCGCAGGTCGCGGTTACCACCCTCACCCAGCGAGACCTTGTGCTGGATGCGAAGGCGCGAGACATTGGCGGCCAGCAGCACAAGGAAGACGAGATACGCGGCGGCAAAAAGCGCGCTGTAGTGGATCGTGCCGAGCAGGTTCATGATTTCCCCCGATCAGGGAATTCTAACCACAGATGGCTGCCGATGAACACGGATAATTATTGATGCGCCATTGTTGTCATCCTGAGCGAAGCGAAGGATCTCAACGTGTCAGAGGAGTTCTGCAGCTCGCAAGTTTGGCCTGCGCCGGTAAGAAAATGGTTGAGATCCTTCGGGCTGGGGCCCTCAGGATGACAATCTCCTTATCCGTGTTGCTTCGTGCTTATCCGTGGCCAGCACTCTCTACTCAGAATCCCCCGAAGCGGCTCATTACCGCGTCGTAGGCGAAGTTGGGGAGCAGCCGGGCGAATTTCAGCGCGCCGACCAGGGGTAGCGGGA
>JAGRBM010000447.1 GCA_020434085.1 Chrysiogenia bacterium
CAGCCTGTTCTCGGGGCTGGTAGGAGCAGCAGGGCTCTTCGGCCATGTAGTTTCCGGTAAAGGCATAGGCCCTGGCACGCGAGCCGCCGCAGACCTTCTTGAACTCGCAGCGACCGCATTTGCCTTCCAAGAGATCCGTATCACGAAGCGTCCGGAAGAGTTCGCTCTCCCGGTAAATCTCGGCCAGAGGCTGGTGGCGAATGTTGCCTGCGCTGATGGGCAGGAAGCCGCTGGGGTAGACGTCGCCGGTGTGGGAGAGGAAGAACAGGCCGCTGGCATCATTGACGCCGCGCGCTGCGCGCCACATACCGCCGGGGAGCCCGACGATGCGCTTGTCGCTCTTGGCTTTCTGCTGGAGCAGGTGCCGCCGGAAATGCGGCGCTGCAGTGCTCTTGATATCGAATGCGGCACTGCCGGCGAGCTTGGCCATCTTGGCGAAGACTTCCTCGAATTCCTCGGCGCTGAGCTCGTCGTCGAATCCCGCGCGGCCCACGGGGACGACAAAGAAAACCGACCAGAGCGTTGCCCCCGAGGCGGCCACGCACTCGGCCATCTGATCGAACTGATGGACGTTGGAACGGCAGATGGAAGAGTTGATCTGCACTGGCAGGTTGTTTTCGTGCGCCGCCGAGATGGCATTCCAGGTGCAATTGAACGAACCCAGCACGCCGCGGAAGCGGTCGTGGCTGACCGCATCGGGGCCATCGAGGCTCACGGCCATGCGCTGGAGTCCCGCACGCGCCATGCGGGCGACCGACTCGCGGGTGAGCAGCGGGGTGGCCGAAGGCGTCATGGTCATCCGCAGCCCCAGGCGCGCGCCCTCTTCGATGTAGGCGAAAGCGTGGGGATTCTTGAGCGGGTCGCCGCCCGTGAGCACCACGAGCTGGGTGCCCATATCTTTGATCTGGCGGAGCGCCTCGAAACCCTCTTCCAGGCTGAGTTCGCCCTCGTCGCGCTCGGTGCAGGCCTCGGCCCGGCAGTGCTGGCAGGCCAAATTGCAGGCGCGCGTAAGCTCCCAGAGCACCAGAAAGGGGGTTTCGTCGAAAGACGGCATGCTGAAGGGTGGCTTGGTCACGGCAGGTTGCTCCTTCCCCGAGCCCCTGGAGGTGGGCCCGGACTGCCATTCCAAGTTACGGTGTGGGCCCAAAAGGGTATATGAGCTGTGTCATCCAGCCAGCCGTGGAACCTGCATATTCTGGGGTTGCGGGGCGGTTTGGAGCAAAAAACCGTCAATCCTGCCAGGATACAACACTATGTCTCCCTCCACGCCCATGCAGGCGCGCGTTTTCGATCTGCTGAGCACAGTCATCGACCCTGAGCTGGGGATCAATATTGTTGACCTCGGCCTCGTCCTCGATGTCCAGTGCAACGACGGAGAGGTGAGTGTCACGATCGGCATGACAAGTCTGACCTGTCCGGTCGGGCCCCAGATGCGCGACGAAATTGCCTACCGGCTCGAAACCCAGCCCTGGGTGCGCCGGGCGCACGTGAGCCTTGATCGTGACTTTCGCTGGACCCCTGATCGCTTGAGCGAATCGGCGCGGGCAGCGCTCGGTGCGCCAAAACCGGCAGAAACACAGCCGCATCAAACAACCGGGAGCGCTACCGGGCATGCAGAGCTCGCGAAGGGGCGTTTGCCCTTTCTGCTATTCGGCGCCCTTTCGCTGCTCGCTGGCTTGCTGGGCGGGCTGCTACGGATTGGCTGGTCCATCGAAGTCGTGCCGGCCGGCTGGGTCACGCTTCACGGGCCGCTGATGGTGTGCGGCTTCCTTGGCGTGGTGATCACGCTCGAGCGCGCGGTGGGACTCGAAAAAGCATGGGGTTATGCGGCGCCTGCACTGGCCGGGGCCGGAGTGGCCGCGATGCTCATTCCGCCGCTGCATGGGTTTGCCCCGATACTTCTGGCCGGGGCGGCGCTCGCCATGATTACGATCTATGTGAGCGTGCTCTTTCGCGGGCGCTCGTTGCCGACCTTTATCGAGTTATTGGGGGCTTTGTGCTGGCTCGTCGGTATCGGAGTGTGGCTCTCGGGTGCGCCGGTTTATCAGGCAGTGCCATGGTGGGCGCTCTTTCTGGTCCTGACCATCGCGGGGGAGCGACTCGAACTCAACTCGTTCCTGACTCCGACTCCCTTCAGGCGTGCCAGTTTCTTGTTTCTGACAACGGTATCGCTGGCGGGCGCGGCACTTGGCGCAATTGAAGGGCCCCTGGGCGCGCGGGTTCTCGGTGTTGCCTTCGTCGGGCTTTCGCTGTGGTTGCTTGCCTTCGATGTGGCCCGCACGCGCCTTTCAGGCGACGCTCTGGCTCGTTTTATCGCTGTGTGCCTGCTCAGTGGGTATGCCTGGCTGGCGGTATCGGGATCCCTTCTTCTTGCGCACGGAATGCAGGCGGCCGGGCTTCTTTACGATGCCACCTGGCATGCGCTCTTTGTGGGTTTTGTCTTCGGAATGATTTTCGCCCACGCGCCCATTGTTTTTCCGGCCGTACTCCGCGTTCCGGTGCCGATGG
>JAGRBM010000448.1 GCA_020434085.1 Chrysiogenia bacterium
CCTGCCGGGGGCGGAACGCCGGAACCCTTACCTCTCCCTCACCGGGGGTACCCAGTTCCTTGGAGAGTTCGTCTACGAGGGTCGAGATCGGTGTCTGCGGCGGCTCAACGGCCATAGGTTTGCTCCGTGACGTCCATCATGGGGCGCACTGGCATGGTAGGGGCCGCGGCAGGCCCTGCCAAGGGCTGCCACCTCGTGCGGCTCAGCGACCGGTTTCCTTGAGGTAGGCCTCGATCCCGGTCTTGAGCCCCTCGGCCAGACGCTGCTGGTAGGCGGCGCTGAAGAGGCGCTTTTCCTCGGTGGCGTTGGTAATGAAACCCAGCTCCACCAGGGCTGCGGGCATGTTGGTCAGCGCCAGCACGTAGAGCGGGCCGTGCTGCACGCCGATGTCGCGCACACCCTTCCACTTCCCGCTCACGCTGGAGATCATGTTGCGTTGCAGGTGCCCGGCCAGTGCCGCGGACTGGCGTTCCTTGTCCTTGTATTTGAGGTCCGAAAGTATCGCCGCCAGGTCCCCGCTCGATTGTTTGAACACCGATTCGAGGTTCGTGAAGTTTTCTCGCGCGATCGTGGAGGCCTTCGACTGGTCCACCTTCACATTCCAGTAGTAGGTCTCGATCCCGTGCGCCTTGGAATTCGGGCTGGCGTTGACGTGGACGCTCACAAAGAGCCCCGCGTCGGCGATGATTTCGTTGGCCTTCTGGGTGCGCTCGGACAGTTCGAGGAACACGTCCTGGTCGCGGGTAAGCATCACCCTGTGCCCTTCACGTTTGAGCAGATGCGCCAGCTTGCGCGCCACGGGAAGCACAATGTCTTTTTCGTAGTTCTTGCGCTTGCTCACCGCGCCGGGGTCTTTTCCGCCATGACCGGCGTCGATGACGATGAGCGGCTTGCTCTGCGGCTTGGGTGCCGCCTTGGGCGCGCGGGGCTTGGGAACGAGTCCGCCCAGAATCCCGGCAATAGGATCATCCTCGCTGCCACTTTCGTCCGCTTCACCTGCTGCCGCCGGGGCTGCCGCGCTCTTTTCGATCTCGACGTCGAGCACGATGCGGAAGGGATCGTGGAGCGTGATGGTGCGGTAGGAAGTACGCTCCTTGAGGTCAACCACCATGCGTGCGGTCTCGGGCTTGAACTGCCCGACACGCAACCGGGTAATGAGCTTGCCCGAGCCCTCGATCTGCGCCGGCACGTTGGGGCCGCGCACGGCGGGAGTGAGATCGACGAAGATGCGCGGCGAGCGCCCGGCCTTGGGATCGGCGGGCAGCTCACGCACCTGGAATTCCACCTGCCTGGAGAGTTCCACCACGATGCGCGCATAACGGGGCCCGCGCGAATAGCGCACGGCCTGCACCTCTGCGCGGCCGCCGCCCTCTGCCAGTGCGCGCGCCATCGGCCAGCCGGAAAATACCAGCAGCCCGGCGACGAGCGCCCACGCAAAGGCTTTCAGGGTTTTGTGAGGCGTTCCTTCCACTTGGTGATCCACGTCAGTGCATCCAACGGTGTCAGTTCGTCCGGATTCACGCCCTCAAGTTCACGTTTGAGCTCGGCAACCACACGGTCGCCCGCGCTCGAGAGTAACGATAGCTGACCGGTATCCGCGCGCGCGTGAGCTGCCCCACCTTTTCGCGCCGGTTTGATGCGCGGGCTGCCGGTGGGGTCCCACTCGCCTGCTTCGAGATCGCTGAGAATCTGCCGCGCCCGGTCGATCACACCGTCGGGAATGCCCGCCAGCCGCGCCACGTGGATGCCGTAGCTGTGAGACGCCGCGCCCGGCACCAGCTTGCGCAGGAACAGGATGCGCTCATTCCATTCTTTAACCGACATGGTGAGGTTCTTCACCCGCGGATAGAGCTGCTCCAGTTCGGCCAACTCGTGGTAGTGGGTGGCGAAGAGCGTGCGTACGCCTTCTCCTGAGAGATCGTGGAGCGATTCGGCCACCGCCCAGGCGATGCTGAGTCCGTCGAAGGTGCTCGTTCCGCGCCCGATCTCGTCCATCAGGATGAGGCTGCGCGAGGTCGCCTGCCGCAGGATGCCCGCGGTCTCCGTCATCTCCAGCATGAAGGTGGAGAGCCCTCGCGCCAGATTGTCCGAGGCACCCACGCGCGTAAAAATACGGTCCACAAGGCCGATGCGCGCCTCGGCGGCGGGAACGAAGCAACCCACTTGGGAGAGCAGCACCAGAATCGCCACCTGACGCATGACGGTGGATTTACCGGCCATGTTCGGGCCGGTGATCAGCAGGAGCTGCGCCCCCTCGCCGTCCATGTCCAGATCGTTGGGCACGAAGCGCTCGCCCGCGGGGAGGAATGCCTCCACCACCGGGTGGCGTCCGTCGCGAATGCAGATTTCTTTGCCCTCGTGCACGGCGGGCCGGACGTAGCCATGTTTTGAAGCCAGCTCGGCAAAGCAGCAGAGCACGTCGAGCTCGGCCAGCGCGCGGGCCAGCTCCTGCACGGCGGCCACGTTCGCTGCGATTTCCTCGCAGAGCGCGCCGAAGAGTTCCTGCTCGATGGCGCGGATGCGCTCTCCGGCGGAGAGGACTTTCTCCTCGTATTCCTTGAGTTCGGGCGTGATGTAGCGCTCGGCGTTGGTGAGCGTCTGCTTTCGGATGTAGTCCTCGGGAACGCCTCCGGCGTTGGCCTTGGTCACTTCGATGTAATAGCCAAAGACCCGGTTGTAGCGGATCTTGAGCGAGCTGATGCCCGTGCGCTCGCGCTCGGTCGCTTCCAGCCTGGCGATCCATTCCTTGCCGCCGGTGCGGATCTCGCGAATCGAGTCGAGGTCCTCGGAGACGCCCTTCTGGAACACGCCGCCATCGCCCACCGTGGCGGGCGGATCTTCGACCACCGCACCGCGGATGCGCGTGCGGATTTCCGCGAGGTCGTTCATGCGCGCGGCGTAGTCCTCGAGGGCCTCGCACTGCGCGCCTTCGAGACTCGCGCGGAAAGCGGGAATCTGCTCAAGCGTCGTGGCCAGCGCGATCAGGTCCCGCGGATTGGCGCGCCCTTGGCAGATGCGACCGATGATGCGCTCGAGATCGCCGCCCTGGGAGAGTCCCTCGCGAAGACTCTCACGCAGGCCGCCCGAGTCTTTCAGCTCTGCCACTGCGTCCAGGCGCTCGTTGATGCGCTGCACGTCGAGCAGCGGAAAGCCCAGCCAGCGGCGCAGGCAGCGCGCGCCCGCGGCGCTTACGCTCAGGTCCAGCGCGCCCACCAGCGATCCGCGCTCGGTGCGGTCTGACTGGGAGCGGAAGATTTCCAGATTCTCGCGACTCGACTCATCGATGACGAGCCCCTGCCCGGGATGAAAGGGATGGAGCTCGCGTACGTGAGCGACGCCAGTCTTGTTGGCCTCGCGCAGATAGGCGACCACGGCCCCGGCAGCGGCGAGCGCGGGCGAGCCGGGCTCGAAGCCGAAACTCCCCAGCGATCCCAGCTCGAACTGCTCTTCGAGCAGGCGCTCGGCGCGCTCGGGCTTGAACTCGATCTGCTGGCGCTCAGTGAGCGTGCGGGGCCAGGCGCGAAGATAGTCTTCAAGCGCCTGCGGCATTTCGGTGCCCTCGGCAATCACCAGCTCGGCCGGTGAGAGACGCGAGAGTTCGGCGATGAGCTGTGACTCGGGCACCTCGGCGGCGGGGAAGCTGCCGGTCGCCGCGTCCACGGCGGCCACGCCCCAGGCCTTTTTTCCCGGCGCTAAGGCCAACACGTAGTGGTTGCGCTGCCCGCTGGCGCCTTCATCAAGCGGCATGCCCGGCGTTACAAGCCGGGTGACCTCGCGCTTTACCAGCCCCTTGGCCTGCGCGGGGTCCTCGACCTGCTCGCAGATGGCGACCTTGTAACCGCGCTCGGTAAGCCGCCGGATGTGGCCGGTGGCCGCATGATGGGGCACGCCGCACATGGGAATGGAATCGGCGCCCTTGTTCTTGTCGCGGGTGGTAAGCGCGATCTCCAGCACGGGGGCGGCGATGGTCGCGTCCTCGAAGAAGAGTTCGTAGAAGTCGCCCATGCGGAAGAACACCAGCGCATCAGGGTACGCCTGCTTGGCGTCCATGTACTGCTGCATCGCCGGCGTCAGTTTGATCTTTGGCGAGTTTTTGCTGTTCTCAGCGGAGGGCATGGCGGCCCAGTCTAGCCCGAGAGGGGCGCGGGGGCACAACCCCAAATTGAGCGCTCAGGCGCTTAAATCCGGGGGTTTGAGGCGGCTCAGGCTTCCGAAGGTTTGGTCGGGACCGAGCCCGCAGGAACGGTCGGCTTGTTCTCTTCGCTCGCGGGGCTCTCGCCCTTCTCAGTAGAAGCAGCGGCGCCCTTGGGCGCGGGCACCGTGGTCGCGGCGGTTGCCGCGGGGCGCGTGGCTACTGGCGCGGAAGCGCCGCCCGACGCGGCGCGCAGGCGCTTGATCTCGCCTTCCTGCTCTTCGACGCGCGCGCGCAGGTTTCGAAGTTCGCGGTCTTTCTTCCAAACATCGGCCCGCAGGCTCAGCACCGTGGCCAGGTCCAGGGCCAGCGTCGCGGCAAAGACGATAAAACCGGTGCCCAGGAAGATCTGCCAGATCTCCAGCGGCGTGGGTTCCAGGCGCATCAGGCCCATCAGGTTGAAGCGAATGGGCACGCCGATGGTGAGCGAATCGAAGTTCTGGAATCCAAAGGTGAAGAGGATCAACAGAACCACTACATAAAAGACCAGTCGTGCGTAACGCATATACTCTCCCGATTGTCTGCGTACCCGGGGCGGCGGCTCAGCGGCGCGCCCGGCCCTTTGGCAGCACCTCGTCGAGCGCATGGTAGGCGTCTTCGAGGTGGTCATTGACGACATTCACGTCCGCCAGCACGGGCATGAAGTTTGTATCCCCATTCCAGCGCGGAACGATGTGAAAATGCAAGTGTTCATCGATTCCCGCTCCGGCGACGCGCCCCAGGTTCATGCCCACATTGCAACCATGGGCGTGGAAGGCATCCTGCACCGCGCGCACGCCCTGCTGGAGGAGCGTGCTGATATCTCGCATCTCGGCGGTGCTCAGAGCCGCGAAATCGGCGGTGTGGCGCTTTGGGACGACCATCAGGTGGCCGTTCGTATAGGGAAAGCGATTCATGATGAGGTAGGCCGAGCCGCTGCGCCGAAGGATCAGGTTCCCCGGACCGTCTTTTTCTATCTGCAGGCTGCAGAGAACGCAGCCGGCGGCCGGCTTGGGGCCCGAGCTCTTCACGTAGGCGAGCCGCCAGGGGGCCCAGAGTTTTTTGCGCGTGACCGGCTCCTCGGGCTCGGTCGCCTCGACGGCGACCTTCACACGGGTCAGCTTGCGGGGTTTTCCCTGCGTTTTCGGTGACTTGGCGGCCTTCTTCGGCGCCTTTCTGGTCTTTTTCGGGGAACTCGCCACGGGTTGGTGCTCGCTCACTTCAATAAGTAGTTATTTACGAAATGCGCTGCCGGCATCCCGCATCTGATCGACACATCGTCCGCTCCCGCAGGCGCGGATCTTTCAGGGAACAAACAGGTAGTAGAGCCCGCCCGAGTGCGTGGGAAGCGGCAGCGGGCCGCCCTCACCGAGCGCGCCGCTCAGGCCCGGGAGCAGTCGCTGCAATAACCGGGTTGAAGCTTCCTCGCCCGAGAGCATGTCCCAGAACGTGGGCTCCGGCTCACGCGGATAGATGCGCTGGGGCTCGTCGTCCTCGATGCCGCCGAGTTCGGCCGCCATGGCGACTGCGTCCTCGAAACCGCCCAGTCCGTCGACAAAGCCGTTTTCGAGCGCCTGTTCTCCCGAAAAGATTCGTCCATCGGCAAAGGGATAGACGTTTTCAGCATCGAGCCCGCGCCCGTAAGAGATGTCACGCACGAACTGCTCGTAGACCTGGTCCATCATGGTCTGCAGGAGCTTCTTTTCTTCGGGACGCATGTCGCGCTGGGGACTGCCGATGTCCTTGAACTTGCCGCGCGAGTTGGTGAGCGCCTGCGCCTTCACGCCGATCTTGTCCATGAGCTCGGCGTAGTTGGCGAACTGCATGATGACGCCGATCGAACCGGTGATCGTGCCGGGGTTGGCCAGCACTTTGTTCGCCGCCGATGAGACGTAGTAGCCGCCGCTGGCCGCCAGAGAACCCATGGAGACAACCACGGGTTTGCCAGTCTCGCGCAGCTTGAGAATCGCGTGGTAGATTTCCTGCGAAGGCGCGACCGCGCCACCCGGAGAATCAACCCGGACGACGACGGCGCGAACTTTTTCTTCTTTGCGGTATTCTTCGAGGGTGTCGACGAAGTCCCGGGAGTCGAAAATCGGCCCTTCGAGGTCGATGATGCCGACCGCCGGTTTGCGCGAGAAGCCCGAGAGCCCCGTGCGACGCGAATCCGGGGAATCGAAATCCATCACCAGCGCAAAAACGACGAGGACGAGCACAAAGAGTGCAAACGTCCCCGCCAGAAAATACAAAATTACCGATGGCCCGCGTTGTTGCTTCTGCTCCATCGCTCAGCCGGAAAGCAGCCGATTATCTCAGCTGTTTTCCTCTCCCTTGGTTTCTTCCTCGGACTGTTCCTCCGAAGCAGCGGCTTCGGCAGGCTCAGATGATTCAGACTCGGGAGCGGCCTGCGCCTTGGGCTCTTCAGTGGCTTCCTCAGTCGGAGCAGGCGCGGCCTCGGCGGCCGGGGCCTCTTCAGCCTTGGCTTCCTCGGCCGGAGCAGGCGCTTCTTCGGCCTTGGCTTCCCCGGCCGGTGCGGCTTCGGAGCCTTGCATCCCGCGCAGCTTCTCACCGAGCAGATCGCCAAAGGTCGCGTTCGACGAGCCCTGCGAGGTATGGAATTCCTTCAGGTTTGCCCGGTCGTCGGTGGCCTGCATCGCCCGGATCGAGAGCGAGATCTTGCGATCGCGCGCGTCGAGCTGGGTGATCTCTGCGGTGAGTTCCTGGCCGACTTCCACCACGTCGCGCGGGTTCTGCACGCGCTCATGGGCCAGCTCGCTGGTGCGGATGAGGCCTTCGATGCCCTCGGCCAGTTCCACGAACACGCCGAAATCGGTGATCGAGACGACCTTGCACTGCACACGGTCGCCACGCTTGTGACTCTTGTAGTAGCTCTCCCAGGGATCGTCCTGGAGCTGTTTGATGCCAAGCGAGAGACGCTGGCCCTCGGTGTCGACGTTGAGGACGATCGACTCGACCTCATCGCCTTCCTTGAACATTTCGGCAAGCTTGGGATTTTTGTCGGTCCACGACACGTCGGAGACATGCACGAGGCCGTCGATCTCATCATCGACACCGACAAAGATGCCGAAGTCGGTGATGCTCTTGACCGTTCCCTTGAGGCGCGCGCCCGGGGGATAGGTCTGTGCGATCTCTTCCCATGGGTTGGGCTGGACCTGCTTCATGCCCAGGCTCATGCGGCGGTTGGCGCGGTCGACGTCGAGAATCATCACCTCGACTTCGTCGCCCACGTTGACGATCTTCTTGGGGTGGCGGACCTTGCGGGTCCAGCTCATCTCGGAGACGTGGATGAGGCCTTCGACGCCGCCCGTGATCTCCACGAATGCGCCGTAGTCGGCAATGCTGGTTACAACGCCCTTGGTGCGCATGCCGATCGGATAGTCGGTATCGATCGTGACCCACGGGTCGTTCTGAAGCTGCTTGAGCCCCAGCGAGACGCGCTCTTTTTCACGATCGAACTGCAGCACCTGCACGCGGATCTCGTCACCGGACTTGATGACTTCGCTCGGGTGCTTGATGCGCGCCCACGACATATCGGAGATATGCAGCAGGCCATCGATGCCGCCCAGGTCGATGAAGGCGCCGTAGTCGGTCAGGTTCTTCACCGTTCCGGTCACGATTGCGCCCTCGGTCAGAACCTTGAGGGTTTCTTCACGCATGTGGCCGCGCTGCTCTTCGAGAACCGCGCGACGCGAAAGCACCACGTTGCCGCGGCGCCGGTTGAACTTGATGATGCGGTACTGGCTGGTCTCGCCCATGTAGCGATCCAGGTTCCGCGGCATACGGATATCGGCCTGCGATGCGGGCAGGAATGCCTTCACGCCGATGTCCACTTCCAGCCCGCCCTTGACGCGGCCGGTGACCTTGCCTTCGATGATGGCTTCTTTTTCAAAAGCCTCGGCGATCTCGTCCCAGATGCGAAGGCGGTCGGCCTTCTGCTTGGACACCCGGCAGTAACCCTGCGGGTTGACGCGCAGCGAATCGACGTAGACACGCACGCGGTCGCCTTCTTTGACGGTTACTTCGCCGCCGCGCTCGAATTCCTCGCGCGGGGCGTAACCCTCGGACTTGAAACCGATATCGATGATGACCCCGTCGGGATCTACTTTGACGATGGTACCGGTGACAATTTCGCCTTCCGAAATTTCCTGCGCCGCCATCGATTCCTCGAACATTGCGGCAAAGCTATCTCCAGAGTCGCCGGCACCAGCTCCGGAGGTCTGCGGTTTATCTGACATCATGATGTGTTGTGGAACCCCTTGGTAAGTCTTGCGGAGGGCGGCAGAAGAACACATTTTAAGAGCAAAGACAACAAGTCCCCGACCCTTTAATGAACTCTCAACTGCCCTCAATCGCCTTTACCCGCGCGACAATGCGGGCAATGACGTCTTCGATGCTCATGGCCGTGGAATCGATCTCCTCGGCGTCTGCTGCCTTTTTCAGGGGGGCATGCGCGCGCCCGGCGTCCTGGGCGTCCCGGGCGCGGATTTCCCGCTCGATGGCCCCGAGATCGGCCTCCTGGCCCGCCGCCTGCAGTTCTTCGCAGCGCCTGCGGGCCCGTTCGGCCGGACTGGCACTTACAAAGAACTTGGCCCGGGCCTCCGGGAATACGACGGTTCCGATGTCCCTGCCTTCCATGACGACGCCGCCGGATGCCCCGAGGGAGCGCTGAATCGCGGTGAGCCGCTTGCGAAGCGCCGGTTTCTGGGAGAAATCCGAGGCCATCATGGCGATCTCGCGGGTGCGGATCTGGTCGGATACGTCCTCTCCCGCCAGCAATACCGGCGCGCTGCCGTCCTCACGCGATCCGGGCGCGCCAAAACCGATGTCGAGATTCCGGCAGAACTCGCTGACGGCCAAGTCATCGCTCAAATCGAGCCCCGCCCTCTGTGCCGCCAGCGCGGCGGCCCGGTACATCGCGCCTGTATCTATATATAGATAACCCAGCTCGCGGGCGGCGCCCCGGCTGGCGGTGCTCTTTCCCGAGCCCGCAGGCCCGTCGATGGCGACAATCGGCTTCACCCGCTCACCGCCTCCAGCAGGTCAAAGAACCCGGGGAAGCTCGTCTCCACGCAGGCGATGTCATTGATTGTGATTTCCACATCCGCACGGAAAGAAGTGAGTGCCATGCTCATCGCTACGCGGTGGTCCCCATGGGATTCAAAGGAGCAGCTCGGCACCCGCAGGGCGGGATTGCCATGGACGATCATGCCGTCTTCTTTGGGCTCAACCTTTGCCCCGATCTTTTCGAGCTCTGCGACCATGGTGGCGATGCGGTCGGTTTCTTTGACGCGAAGTTCTTTGGCGTCCTTGATGACCGTGGTGCCTTCGGCAAAGCACGCCGCCACGCACAGCGCCGGGATCTCGTCGATGAGCCGGGGGATGAGCGCGCCGCCGATGGTCGCGCCC
>JAGRBM010000449.1 GCA_020434085.1 Chrysiogenia bacterium
ACGACTGCTGGAGCAGCATTGCCCCGATCATCTGGCGCCGAGCGCCCATGAGCTTGAGCATGGCGATGTCGTGGAGTTTCTCGTTGGTCATGTTGTAGATGATGAGCATCACGATGATGGTAGAGATGATCGTCAGCAATCCGCGAATGAGGCCGATCTGGCGGCGCACCTTGTCCACCACGCCTTTGATGAGAAGTTCGTATTGCTCCTCGGCGGTATAGACCGAGATGTCGGACCACTTCGAAAGGCGCTCGCGCACTTGTTCATTCGTCACGCCAGGTTCGACATAGACCATGACCGCGCTAACCCGGCCGCCTCGAAGGTCTTCCGAGGGTGAGGGCCCGACCGGAGGACTCGGCGAGGGTGGAAGCCCGCGCTCCGCCCCGATGCCGCCATGCGGGCGCGTCTGCCGCAGGGCCGCCGGCGGCAGGAACGTCTGAATTTCGAGCGCATCACCCAAGGTGAAAAACGCCACGGCATCACCCGCCATCGAAACCATCCACTTGGTAAGTCCCACGACGGTGTAGAGCGAGCCCGCCAGCTCGACCCTCTCGCCGATGTGCAGACCCGAGCTCACATCGGCAATCATTTCGTAGTGCGGGCTGCGCAGCGCGCGCCCGGCGATGAGCGGAATCCACTCGCCGCGGTCCTCGCCCCAGGGAAGCCCAACGGTCGAGAGACGAAGCAGCCCTCCGTTGTGTTCGCGCTGGATCGTATAGGTATTGAATCCCTGCGCGCGCGCCACGCCCGGCACCGCGCGCACCCGATCGGCGAGGGAAACCGAGACCCGCGACATCTCGGCAAAGGGGCCGCGCGTGCCCGCCTGCACCACCCACAGGTCCGCGCCCATGCGGTCGACCAGCAGCGTCGCGTCATCGACAAGGCCGCGATAGATTCCACCCATGGCCAGCACGATGGTGAACAGAAGCCCCAGCCCCAACGCAGTCAGTGCGAAGCTGGTGCGCCGGTAGGCGATGTCCTTGAGCGCAAGGTTCACGGAGCATCCTCCGTCACGCGGGCGAAGTGTCCGGCTTTGAGCTGCGTCTTGGGCGCGGCCGGTCGCAGCAGGACCGCGCCGGGCGAAACGCCCTCTTCAATGGCGAACTGGTCGAGCCCGTGGAAGCCGATGCGCACCGCGCTGCGCGTGATGAACGGCCCGGCTTTGACAAATACCCAGGGCGAATCGCTGCCAGCGCCGTAGACGAACTCGCGCGGGGCACGCACTTTCGCGTCGGTGCGCGCCAGCTCGATCCAGATGCGCGCGCGCTGGCCCACGGCGAATTGCTCACACACCGATTCGAGCACCACGTCGACGAGCAGCTCGTGGGTCTCCCGGTCAACTTCGCGGCCGATACGCTTCACTTTCCCCGCATTGCATCCCGACTGCCCGGATACCCACTCGATGCGCGCGCTCTGCCCCGCCTTGAGCTCACCGAGGAATCCCTCGTCCACCCAGGTGCGCACCCACATCTCGCCGGTCGCAACGAGCGTGAAGACACTCTCGTTCATCGTGACGACGTCGCCGCGCTCAACCTCGCGCCGGATGACCAGCGCGTCCATGGGCGCATGCAGCACGCTCTTGTCGAGTTTTTCCTGCAGGCTGCCCATCTCCGCCTCTGCGGCGGCGCTGGCCTGCGTATTTTCTTCGAGCGCCGCGCGGGCGCGCGCTTCATCGGCCTGCGCGGTGTCGGCCTCGCGCTCGGCGCGATCGTTGTCGGATTTCGAGACGCTGCCTTCCTTGTAGAGCGCAGCCATGCGTCGGGCCTCGGCCCGCGCCCACTTTGAAACGGCGGCGGCCTTGTCCGCTTCGGCTTCGAGCCGCTTCCTGGTTGCAGCAAGCAGCGCGAGGTTGGCCTGCGCGGCATTGAGTGTTTTTTCCAGCTCGGCGGCGTCAAGCCGGGCGAGCACCTGACCGGCCACAACGCGGTCACCCTGGTCGGCGCT
>JAGRBM010000450.1 GCA_020434085.1 Chrysiogenia bacterium
CGGCCGCAAGGCGAACGAGGCACCCATCCGCGTGAGTGAGAAATCCACCGACTTATCCCCAAAGATTATCCAGACGTTATTCACATACGTCTCTTTGATCGTTGGTTCGTTTATTTTTGGGACGCTGGTCATCATCACGGCGCTATTTGGCGACCGTTCGGGAGCAATCTGGTGGCCCTACCTCGCCCGCAACTGGGCGCGCCAACTCCTGTACATCGGCGGGGCAACCGAGGTGTACACCGAAGGGACCGAAAAACTGCAGACAGTGACCGCCGCCATCGTGATGTGCAATCACGAGAGCCATTTCGACCCGCCCGCCCTCATGCGCAGCTCTCCGGGCACGCTCCTCTTTCTGACAAAACACTCGCTCTTCTATTTCCCGATCTTCGGCCAGGCCATGTGGCTCATGCGCTACGTCCCCATCAACCGGGGCAAGTCGGCCAAGGCCCGCAAGAGCATCGACCGCGCCGCCAGACTCATTGCCGGCGGGCGCATGATTCTGATTTTCCCCGAGGGCACGCGTTCACGCAGCGGTGAGATGCTCCCCTTCAAAAAGGGCGGCTTCGTGTTGGCCGCCAAGTCGGGCGTCCCCATCATCCCGGCCGCCATTGCCGGCACGCGCGAGATCCTGCCGCCCGGCTGGTCCTGCCGCGGGCGCGGGCCCATCGTGTTGCTGGTGGGCGAACCCATCGACACCAGAGGCTACGACATGAAGAGCAAGGACGAGCTGATGGCAAAGGTCGAGCAGGAAATCGTTGTCCTGCGTGAGAGAGCGCGAGAGATTTACCGGGAAAAGACCGCCGCCTGAGGGCAAACGGAGAGGCACACAGCCGTTCCGCAAGATTTCACCCACACCCAAACGCAGCGTTGCCACGCTTTCCCCTCTCCCGCCGGGAGAGGGACTCAATTGAGCAGTTCTTACAGACCGTATTTCTGACAGCGATAGCGGAAGCTTCGGAAGGACAGGCCCAGCAGTTTTGCGGCCTCGCTCTTGTTGCCGCCCGTTCGCTCGAGTGCCTGCTTGAGAAGGCGGGTCTCGAACACGGCAACAGCCGCCTCCAGATCGATGCCTTCCTCGGGCAGTTCGTCCTCACCGGGCGCAGATGTCGAGGCCGAGGTCATGCTCGCCACTTCCTCAACCGGACTGTAGGGAAGCGATTCGGCGCGAATGACGTCGCTGCTCTCCAGGGCCACGGCGCGCTCAATCACGTTTTCGAGCTCGCGCACATTGCCCGGGTACGCGTTCTTCTCCAGCAGCCGCATGGCATCGGGTGCAATGGTTTTGATCTCGCGCCCCATCTCGGCGGCGTATTTGCTCAGGAAGTGCAGCGCGAGCAACGCAATGTCCTCGCGGCGCTCGCGCAGCGGTGGCAGGGTGATCTCCACCACGTTGAGCCGATAATACAGATCCTGCCGGAATTTTCCCGACTCCACTTCCTCGGCCAGATCCTTGTTGGCAGCGGCGATGATACGCACGTCCACCTCGACATCGTTGTTGCTTCCCACGGCGCGGATCGTGCGTTCCTGAATGGCGCGCAGGAGCTTGACCTGCAACTCGATCGGAATTTCACTCACCTCATCGAGAAATAATGTGCCGCCGTTTGCCTGTTCGAACAGCCCCTGCTTGTTGCTGATCGCCCCGGTGAAGGCGCCCTTGGCGTGGCCGAAAAGCTCGCTCTCCAGCAACGTTCCGGGGATGGCCCCGCAGTTGATCGCCACGAAGGGCGCGTCCTTGCGCACGGAATTGAAGTGGATCGAGCGCGCGACCAGTTCCTTGCCCGTCCCGCTCTCGCCCTTGAGCAGCACGTTGGTGCGCGTGTCCTTGATGCGCTCGACAAGCTCGAAAACCTTCTGCATGGAGGGCGAGGCACCCACGATCCCACGAAAGCCGTAGCGGCCTTCCAGCGCGCTCTTGAGCGCCCGGTTCTCGTGCTTGAGGGACTGGGCTTCCAGCGCCTTTTTCAGGATGTGGCGAATCTCGTCGATCTTGAAGGGTTTGGTCAGGTAGTCGTAGGCTCCGCGCCGCATGGCCTCGATGGCGGTTTCGGTCGCGGCATAGGCAGTGATCATCAGCACCACGACATCGGGATTTGCCTTGCGGGCGGCATCGAGCACGTCGAGCCCGTTGCCATCGGGCATTCGCACGTCGGTGATGACCATCTGAAACTCGCTGCCCTGCAGGGCGGCGCGTGCCTCGGTCACATCCTGCGCGCAGGTACATTCATGCCCCTCGCGCCGGAGCATGATCTCCAGCACTTCGCGGATGCTCGCCTCGTCATCTACGACAAGGATGTTCGCCATGGGCGCCGCGCGCTCCTTTCAAGATGCCTGCAAAGTCGCTTGATGTTTAGGCGATACATCAGCCCGCGCCCTCGCGCAAGCTGGCCGGCGCCTGCTGGGCAACCCGCTCGGGCGGCGGCTCGATGGGCAGGCGCACGGTAAAGCTCGCGCCGCCCCCCGGGGAATCGTCCACATCGATTTCGCCGCCGTGAAGTCCGACAATCCGGTCCACCAACGCGAGCCCCAGCCCGGAGCCATCGACCCGCGTCGTGTGAAAGGGAGTGAAGATGCGCTCGCGATCCTCGATGGGCACTCCCGGACCGCTGTCGCTCACGCGGATGCCGCAAGTGGCCCCGCCCCCCTCGCCTTCGCGAAAGACTTCCACGGTGATTTTTCCGCCTTCGGGCTCCATCGCATTGCGCGCATTGATGAGCAGGTTCCACAGGACCTGTTTGATCTGATCGGCGTCGATGCGCGCGTGCAGGTCGCCCTCCCCTAGCAGCAGATTCACCTCCGAGGGCTGGTCGCGAAGGCGCTGGAAGGTCTCCAGCACGTCCTTGACCAGCGCGGCCAGATCCGCCTGCGCGATCGAGAGTTCCATGAGACGGCTGTACTGGAGAAAATTGCCGATCAGCGCATCGAGCCGGTTGATCTCGCGCTGCACCACGGCCATCAGGCGTGCGTCCTCGGGATTGACGTCCGCGCTGGTCTCGAGCATCTGCACCGAACCGGAGATCGATGCCAGCGGGTTGCGAATCTCGTGGGCGATGCTGGCGGCCAGCTCACCCACTGCGGCCAGTCGGTCCTGGCGTTTGAGGCGTGCCTCCACCTGTTTGAGCCGTGTCAGGTCCTGAAAAATGATGATGGAGCCGCGGTTACGGCTGGCTGCCTCGCCCAGCGAGGCGACCGAAAAACCGAGCACCAGGTGCGTGCCGCCCGCCCCGTTGACCCGCATTTCCGGGCGGGCCCAGTTGGCGGTATCGCCTGACTGTTCAACCGCTACGGAGATCTCGGGAAAGACCGAGCGGAGCGGAAAGCGATAAACCTGGGTGAGGTTGCGACCGAGCATCTCCTCGGCCGCGCGGTTGAGATAGGTGATCTGGCCCCGGTCATCGATTGTGATGATCCCGCTGGTCAGGTTCGTGACAATTTCGCGGTGAAGCTCTTCGAGCTCGGCGTAGTCGATTTCCCGGCGAGCCAGGCGCTCTCCGGTGAGGCGCAGGCGCTCCGCCAGATAGGAAACCAGCGCCGCCATCATGAAGAGCGAGCCCATGTTCACGAAGCTCGCGTAGGCCAGTTCCTCCATCGTGGGAACGCGGGTGCCGAAGGGCTGCAGCGATTCCAGAATTGGTTCGGGAAGCCAGTTCAGTCCCCAGAGCACCAGCGTGTAGAGGAACGAGCAAAGCAGCGCCGAATAAAATGCCCCGCGGCCGGCCAGCAGGATACCGGCATAAACGACGATCAACAGATACAGGAACGGAAAGACGCTGCGCGTCCCGCCCGAGACGAGCAACAGGTAGGAAACGATGAGCCCGTCGGCGGCGATCTGGAAGACGGCAAAGAACCTGGGGCGCGCCTCGCCCGCGCCCAGATTCCGGTAGATCACCGCGTAGAGAATCGAGATCAGATAGACAAAGACGATGACGCCGTAGATCGGCGAGAGCGAGAGCAGCAGGTCAGCCGCTTCCTCAATTCCGGAACTCTGATTGTACTGGAAGACCAGGGCCGCCCCGAGAAGGACGGTAAAGACGAGCGCACGCCCCAGCAGCAGCCCCTCGATTCGGGGCGTCAGCAGGGGCGAGCCGCCCTGGGGATCGACTTCCGGGGCAGCCGCGCTCTGAGGCGCACTCACGCGTGCGCTATCCGATGTTTCCGGCAATATCAAAGATCGGCAGATACATGGCGATCAGAATGCCACCGATCGCACCGCCCAGGAACACGATGATGATCGGCTCCATCAGGGAGGTCATGGCCTCGACCGCCACGTCGACTTCTTCGTCATAGAAATCGGCGATCTTTCCGAGCATGGCATCCATGGCACCGGTCGATTCGCCCACGTTGATCATCTGGGTCACCATGCTGGGGAAGACATTGCCTTCCTCCAGCGGTTCGGTCAGCGATTTACCTTCCGATACCGCCTGCCGCGCACGCATGATCTCGCGTTTGACCGTCTCATGGCCGGCGGTTTTCGCCACAATTTCGAGCGCTTCCATGATGGGAACGCCCGAGCTCATCATCGTCGAGAGCGTGCGGGTAAAGCGTGCCACGGCGACCTTGCGGATGAGATCGCCGAAGATGGGCAGGTGCAAAAACAGGTCGTCGCTGATCTCGCGCCCCTTCTGGTTGGCGCGCATCGCCCTGAACCCGGTGATACTCGCGAAGATCGTGCCGAGGATGTACCAGATATTCGACTGGAACCAATGCGAGAGGTCCATCACGAACTGGGTCGGCGCGGGAAGCTCGTTGCCGAAGGACGAGAACAGACCGGCGAACACGGGGATCACCTTCACCATCAGGAAGATGATGACGCCGATTGCCACCGAGAGAACCGCAATCGGGTAGGTCATGGCGCCCTTGATCTGCTTCTTGAGCTTCATGGCCTTTTCCATGGCCGTCGCCAGGCGGTTGAG
>JAGRBM010000451.1 GCA_020434085.1 Chrysiogenia bacterium
CGTGTTGCCCCATTGGTCCGTGTACGTGCTGTAGCTCTGGCCGTTGGAATAGCCTGTGCAATTGCCCCATGTGTCGCAATAGATCGAAGTTTGGGCGCTCGCGGCGCCTGCCGTGAGAAGAACGGCGATAGCCAATAGTCTCGCAAGCATGAATGATCCCCACACGCTATGGTGTCGAGCCGTAACGCTAGCTCGCAGAATATGAGAGGGCAAACTGGCATTCCCTTGGGCATCATTTGCCATCTGGCTTTCATCTCATCACCGCGCGGCTTGGACGTCCTGCATGGCCGTCGCGATTGGTCTGACGGCGTTCCCCGTCATTGCGGCGGCCGATGGCTTTGCCTGCCAAGTCGCCTCGATCACTGATGGCGACACTTTCCGGTGCACGAACGGTCTCAGGATCAGGATCGGCGGCATAGACGCGCCAGAGATGGACACGTCCTATGGTCCGCCTGCGAAGGCGACGTTGGCCGGCATCATTGGCGGCGCCACGGCCCAATGTGAGCCGACGGGCACCAGCTACAACCGCATCGTCGCGGTCTGCTATCTCGACGGTCAGGACATAGGCGCGATGATGGTGGAGCGGGCTATGGCGAGGGACTGCGCAAGGTACTCCGGCGGGCGCTATGGAGGGCTAGAGGATGAGCGCCACGACGTGCTGCCGGTGGTGCCCTTCTGCATCCCATGACGCGGCGCGCGAACATCGAGCCCCGCGGCCTCAACCGCGAGCAGGCAGCCGCCTATATCGGTGTCGGGACAACCCTGTTCGACGCCATGGTGAAAGACGGTAGGATGCCCGACCCCATCCGGATCGGCGCTCGCGCGATCTGGGACCGCTGGAAGCTCGATGCTGCCTTCGACAATCTCAGCCGACCGACCGCGAACTCGTGGGACGAAATACTCTAGGGCACGCGGAAGGAGCTTTAGTCATCGGCGGGGCGGCGCGAGTGAAAACAGGCCCTTCGCGTTCCGCGCCGGCAGGGGTGCTCCTCGTCGAGCCATGGCTTCAACGAAGGCCTTTTCATATGGCGGGCTGACGCCATCGCTATGCCCCGAGAGACACGTCTTGCAGAGAAAGAGCCCGCCCAAGTGTGAGGGGGCTTGTCCGTCGTAGCGATGAGGCCCGTTGATCGTCAGGCGCTTGCAAAGGTCGCAGGGCGTCCGGTGATACTCGTCTTCGGGCATGGCGATCCTCCTGTTGGGGCCAGCGATCGACAGGCGACCATCCCGAGCACGTTCGCGCAATGCACATCACGACATGCCCTGTGGGCGACGAAAAGGGGCGAGCCCGAAAGCCCGCCCCTGTAGTCGTTGTGCCGGCGATCAGTGCAGCGTCGGCGGCCTGCCGAAGAGCTCCGGCCAGGCCCACCGCGCGGCCTCGATCAGAACCTCGCGGCGGTTGTCCTCTGCGAACATCATGGCCCCGGCGGTGAGGGCCTCTTGCAACTGCCGGCGCGCCTCGGGATCGGCAGGCACGACAGGGCGGCGGACGGTGGCTCTGGCGGTCATGTCGTGGCCCTCCGGGCGGTGATGTCCTGAAACTGGGGAACGATGCGCCGGACGCCATCCCGGCCGATGCTGGGGTCTAGGACAGCATGCGTATGCCTGGGGCCTACCCAGCGGTTGCGGATGGACCATGCGAGCGCGATGGCGAGCTGATCGGGCTCCAGGTCGCCGTTCTCCTCCATGTCGGCGAGGTCGAGTTCCCGGTCGTTGCCATCCTCGATGTCGGCATCGCCGTCGGCGTCCCGCACGGCCAGCCTGTCGAGGATCGCGGGCGGCAAGGTGACCATGCAGAACGCCGTGCCGTCGGCACCATGGCCTATGACGTCGACGTTGCCCAGCAGGTGGTGGAGCAGGGTCCGGGCTTCCGCGTCGGACATGGCGGCCGGGTTGTTGGCGATCCTACCCATGGTCCGGCCCCTCCATGTCGAGGGCCGCGGCCTCGGCCCGGCGAAGCTCGGCAAGCTCCCGCTCGAAAGCCGCCACCACGTCATCGCCCGGCACGCCATCGTGCAGACGCTCCACCGCGCGGCCGATCAATGCCAGCTCTGCCGAGGTCAATGCCCGGATGCGAGCCAGCAGGAAGGCGCGTTCGGCTTCTGCGCCGGGCTCGGCCATGACGATCGTCGCCGGGATCGCGGCGACGGCCATTGCAGCGGCCGTGGTTGCCAGGGCCTGCCTACGGGTGAGGTCACGCGACATGGCGGCCTCCCATGATCTCGACGCTCTGGCGAAGGGACGCAAACGCTTCTTGCGTGATGGCGTGATCTTCGCCCGGCAAACGTTCGCCCTCCCATGCCTCAATGGCGCGCATCTTCGTCAGCAGGCCGTCGGGCGTCTTGGCGTCCGTCGCCATGATCTTCCGCAGAAGCGACCCCAGGCGCTCGCTGTTGGCCTCGCACGCCGCCTCGTACTCGTCGAAGGCGCCCGGATGGGTTGCGGTACACTCGCGCCGCCACGGCACCGAAAGCGCATGGTAACGCTCGCGCTCGGCATCGGTCGCGGTGTCGAAGAACCATTCGCGAAAGATGCCGAGAGGTTCCGTCTTGCCGCCACGGGGGATGCCCAGAAGGTCAGCCAGTTCGTCGGGCATGGGCGGGTGTAGTTCGGCAACTTCAGCGGCAATCCTGTCGTACCAGGCGCTGAGCCGGTCTTCCTCCACAGCGGCGGCATCGTAGTCGCGCCAGAGCGCGAACAGGTGCGCGTCAGGGTGATCGGTGGCGTTGGCCGGAAGGGTCGCGCCGCCGATCAGGGCAGCGGCCGCGGTGCCGGTGATGGCGTCGCGGCGGGTGACTGTGGATGACATGCGAAATCTCCATCGGGATTGTGGCCCAGGGAGCGCGCGACACAGGTCGATATTGTGATAGAGAACAGTGCAGGCACTGGCGGGCTCCCTAAAGCCGGTTGGTGCTCAGCCTGGGGCGGGTGTGTCCAGCACCCGTCTCAGGCGCCCCTAGGATGCGCCCGGGCGGCCCTGCCGTCAACGAACGCGCTGAGACTAACTAGAGACAAGGTCGAACCCGCTCCATCGACTCCCGATGGCCGCCGAGTCACAATCGGTAGCTGTATTGGGGGCGCGATATGGACACGGTGGCGCAACTGGGATCCGCGTGCTTGGGCGTCTTGCAGACCTGGGCACTGCTGGTAATTGAGTTGGTTGCAGATTTGGCATGGCCGGCTCTGGCCGCGTTTGTGATTTGGCTCTTCAGGAGGCAACTTGAGGCTCTCATCGGCCGTCTCCGACGAGTGGGAAAGGACGGAGCCGAGTTCGTCCCATCGCAATTGGTGGCTACTGCGAAGGACAGTAACCCACTTAGGCCTTTCCCCATCACGCCGCCGGAAGTTAGCCTAGGTGGGACCAAAGTCGCGCCGCGCGATATGGTTCCACCGGTCTATCTGCCCCTCTTTGATGAGATTTACGCTCGCGCGTTGGAAGCGATACCTCAGATTGAGGACAAGGTCGCAGGAACACGAGAAGAGCTTCTGCTGGCAGCATCGAGCGAAGTTGGGCTGATGCTGCAGCTGGAGCGAGCTTCGAGGTTCATCTTTCGCAGCCAAGTCCACGCCCTCGATACGCTGCGATGGAAGCCGTCAGCCGTGAAAGCTGACTATCGGGATATCTACGACAAGGTCGCTCCACTCCATCCTGACGTCTATGCCACGTTCACTTTCGAGCAGTGGTTCGGTTTCATGGCTGCGATGGAACTGGTGAAGGTCAGTGACGGCGATCTCGTGACGGTGACGCGATTGGGCGAGGTCGTTGGTCGGTACATGAGTGATCGAG
>JAGRBM010000452.1 GCA_020434085.1 Chrysiogenia bacterium
CGTAAAGAGTGGCTGGTCGAATTCGACGGGCGTGCCGTTCTCCACCAGGATCGCTTCGACCTTGCCGGCCCGGTCCGCCTTGACCTGGTTCATCATCTTCATGGACTCAATGATGCAGAGGACATCCCCCGTCTTGACCCGGCTGCCGACCTCGGCAAAAGGCGGTGATCCCGGGGACGGCGCCCGATAGAAGGTTCCCACCATCGGCGCGTGGACAATGTGGCCGCCCGGCCTTGCGGCAGGGCTTGCAGCCGGGGTACCGGCTTGCGGCGGCGCGGCGGGTGTCGCAACCTGCGCGACAGGCGCGGAAGTGGCGCTCGGTCCCGCAGACCGGCGGGAGATACGCACCGCGTCCTCCCCTTCCTTGATCTCGATCTCCGCGATGTCGGACTCTTCCATGAGTTCGATGAGCTTCTTGACCTTTCGAATATCCATTGTCATGCCTCGATCCTGCTGATGGCGGCCTGGAGCGCGAGTCGATAGCCCATGGCGCCCAGTCCGAAGATGCACCCGACGGCAATGTCCGAAAGGTAGGAGTGGCGGCGAAATGCCTCGCGCGCATGCACGTTGGACAGGTGAATCTCGATGAAGGGAATACCCACGCCGAGAAACGCGTCCCGCAGTGCAACGCTCGTGTGGGTAAACGCACCGGGATTGATGAGGATGAACGCCACCCCGTCTTTCTTTGCAGCGTGCACCGCCTCGATGAGTTCGTGTTCGGCGTTGGACTGACGCGCCGTCACCTCGCAGTTGGCCGTCTGGCCCAGTGCCACCAGGGATGCATTGATGTCGTCCAGCGTGTCGTAGCCGTAGATTTCCGGCTCCCGACTGCCGAGCAGGTTGAGGTTCGGCCCATGCAGGACCAGGATCTTGTGCATGATCACACCATTTTCGGGATTTAGCGCCACATTCTAAGCATTTTCGCCGAAGTTAGGAATCGCAATTGTGTACAGGAAGCTGCCATTCCCGCCAAGCGACAGCCAGTTTTGGAAGATCGCAGCATGTTCGCTGCAATTTACCCTTCTAAGGGGATTTTTAGCGTCCGTTTCTGGGGCGGATAGCAGAGCCCGGCATCTGCGCAGCCCTGGTAGCGCACGCGAACCCTAACCTCTTGCGGCTGCCCGCGCAGCGGCAAATCGACCAGAAGTTCGCCGTAATACACCTCCACATCGCCAAAATACTCATCGTGCTTCTTCAGGCCCGGGGGAATCTCCGCGGCGCCCGCCTCTACGCCTTCTCCTTCGAACGAGAGGCTGTGACGGTAAAGGTAGTAGCCGGGCAAGGCAAACCATCGCAGTTCGACCATGCCGTCTTTGCGCGTCGCGGTCAGCTCGAAAGCCTCATCCACCGGCAGGAAATCCGGCGCACTGTTGCTGCCGAGCGGGCCGCCGGCTGCATGGGCGATGCCGGAGAGCAACAAAAGCGTGCAGGTAAGATAAAATCGTTTCATGTCACTTCCCGTCAATCCCTGGCCTTAGAGTACCCGGTTCGCGTTTTGTTACCCATTGCATCTGCCAGTCGTCCGTTGTTGCTGGCCGCCTGCCTGATCTGGCTCGCGGGTTGCGGTGCGCTGTCCACGCGTGAACCCCAGCGTGCCGAACCGCGTGCGGCACCTGTCGAACCCGTAAAAAGCGAAGCGGACCAACGCCTCACCGAAGAGGTGAACTGGCTGCTCGACGAGGCCGCGACAGCGTTTCGCGAAGACCGGCTCACGACACCGCTCAACGATAACGCCTATTACAAGTACCTTCGAGTCCTCTCCCTCGACCCGGGCAACCAGGAGGCGGAACAGGGGATTACGGAGATTGTCGAGAAGTACCTGGAGTGGGCCATGGACCGTGTCGGAGACCGGGATTACCGCGCGGCGACCGATTTCCTGAACAAGGCGAGGTCTATCGACCCCGAACACCCCAACATCGCCGCTGTGGAACAGCTCATCAAGAATCGGCGCGACGCGACCCTGGAGAAGCACAATCTCGCCGAGGAACTCATCCAGGCCCGCAGCGACGCGCTCGCCGCCGAACTGCGCGCCCTGGGCCGGCGCGCAGCGCTGCGCGGGGCGACCGTCGTCATCACGGCGAGAAGCGATGCAGAGGGCCGCTGGATCTACCAGCAGATGAACAGCGATGCGCCCTCGCGTGTCCGGGCGCGCATGGAGTTCGGCGAGACACCGTCGGTGCGAATGCTGTACC
>JAGRBM010000453.1 GCA_020434085.1 Chrysiogenia bacterium
CACTGGCCCATGTCGCCCATGGCCTTGCGGATGATCGAACCCGAGTCCTGTGCTTCCAGGGGCGCGAGCGTATCCCTGTTCTTCTTGATGAGCGCCGCCATTTCGCGCAGCGCCCCGGCGCGCGCCCTGGGCTTGGTCTGCGACCACTCGGGAAAGGCCGCACGGGCGCACTCGAGTGCGCGGGCCGCGTCCTTCGGACCGGCCAGCGCGCATTTGGCGACCACCGACTGGTCGTGGGGGTTCAGGGACTCGAACGTGCGGCCGTCGGCCGCATCGCAAAACTCGCCATTGATGTAAAGCTGATACTCGCGCATCGAAAAGGGCTCCTTGCGGAAGGGGCTGGATTCGCAGACAAACCGCCCAAAGTGGTCCACCCGGAAAGTCCCCGGGTGAACGGCTGCTCACCCTACCCGATGCCCCCGGCGGCGCCAACGGGCGCCCGGCGCGCCTCTACTCGGTTGGCGTTGCGGACTCGCCCGCAACTTGGCCGCGCTCAAGCGTCGTTTTCTCGGCTTCGAGAATGGCGAGTTGCTGGGTGAGCTTCTTCACCTGGTTGGTGAGCTGGGAAATCTTCACCGTGAAGTGGATGCAGATGCAGACGAGAAAAACGAAGGCAAACATGAAGACCGTGCTGGTGGAATCAACCGCCCCGATCACGCGTGTGAGCCCGATGAGCAAGTTCGAGGAAAGAATCAGCGCCAGAAGTCCCAGAATCGCGATGATCCAGAGCCAGGAATATTCGATGCGAAGCGTGCGGCGTCGTACCAGTTCGAGCACGCCCGCGAGCATCAGCAATGCAATGGAAGCGGCAACCACTTGCTGGTGCGGCGTCACTTGCGGCTCCTGAAGTCATCGCCCCCGGCAAGTCCCAGCATCCCCAGCGAGAGCAACATGTCGAAGACGTAACGAATCGGGCGAAGTCCCGCATGCATGGAGGTCTTCTTCTCTGCGTTGGGATACATGACGACCGGATACTCGATCACCTTGAGCCCGCTCTTGTGCGCGAGCACCACGGCGTCGGCATCGGGATAGGTGTCGGGGAAGAAATCGGCGGTGTAGAGGCTCATCGCCGTCTGGTTCATCGCAAGGAATCCGCTGGTGGGATCGGTGAGCGCCATGCCCATCATGCGTCCGGCCAGCATGCCGAAAAAGCGCGCGCCCTGCCGGCGAAGCCACGGGCCGCGGTAACCGTGTTCGGCCCCTTCCATGCGCGGCGCGTAGCGCGAACCGATCACCAGATCGGCGTCGCTCTCGATGGAATGTTCCAGCAGCGGCCCGATGCAAGCGGCCTCGTGCTGTCCGTCTCCGTCAAACGTCACCGCATGGGTGTAGTGATGGCGAAGCGCATACTTGAGCCCGGTCTGGATCGTCACGCCGTAACCGGCATTAAAGGCGTGTTCGGCAAGCAATGCGCCCTCTTCCAGGGCCACCTCGCGCGAGCGGTCGGTCGAACCGTCGTTGACGACGAGCACATCGATCCCGGGCGCCTTCTTCCGGACCTGCTGCAGCACGTCCGCCAGAAAGCGTTCTTCGTTGAAGACTGGAATGATGATCAGCGCTTTCACCGCCGGTTCGCTCCCTGAAGCCTGACAATCGCCAGCTCGGCCGCCGCGCGCACCTCCGGGTCCTCATCACCCGCCATGAGCTGGAGCAGCGGCTCGACCTCTTCGCTCGGGGCCTTCATTTCCCCCAGCGTCCGCACGACCGTCCTTCTGACTTCTGCATTCTCATCCTGCAGCATTTCGCTGAGAATTGGAATCGCCAATGCCACGTCGGGTTTGAGCCGCCGGAAGGCCTCCACCCCGATGCGCCGCACGCGGGCATCGTCATCGGTCATGGCGGGCACGAGGGCCTCGGCCGCCCCGGAATCGCCGGTTCCCGAAAGGGCCATGGCGGCCATCATCCGGTTCTCTGCGCTGGGATCTTTTTCAAGCATCGCGCCGAGCGCCGGCGCGGCGGCGCGAGCCTGCGTTTCGAGTTCTGCGAGCGTCTGCGCCGCGAGAAACCGCAGCACCACGTCGTCCTCTGTAAGGGCCGCCTCCAGCACCGGCAACAGCAGCGGGTCGGCAGCGTCGATCTGGGCGAGCGCCTGCGCCGCGAACAGCCGGGTATCGACGCGCTCGTTATCCAACTCCGCATGGAGCGAGGACACTGCCGAGCCCCCCACCTGCGCCAGCGCGCGCACGGCCGCCATGCGTACCGAAAGAACATCGTCGGAGAGTGCGGCGATGAGTTCCTTGATCGCGGCCGCGTCCTGCAGACTTCCGATGGCCTCGGCGGCGGCCTGGCGCACCTGCGCGTCGGCATCGCCGGTGAGCGCCGGCCCAAGCGCGGCCGTTGCCGAGCGCGAACCGATCCGCCCGAGCGCGGCGGCCGCGGCGCTGCGTACCTGTGGGTCGGAGTCGGCAAGCGCCTTCGAGAGCGGCGCGACCGTGCGGCTCTCGCCGATCTTTCCGAGCTGCTGCGCCGCCACGCGCCGCACGCTGTAGTCGGGATCCCCCAGCGCTGCGACCAGTGCACTCGTTGCCGCTTCCTGGCGCATCTCGCCAAGGGCTTCGAGTGCCAGGCGGCGAATGCGCGGATCGGTATCCGTAATGAGACCGGCAAGCACCGACACCGCGCGCGGATGGCGGAGCGCGGCAAGCGCCTCGATCACGCGGCGGCGCGCGGCGTAGTGGCTCTCGGGAAGCGCACGAATGAGCGCCTCGGTCTGGGCGCGCTCGCCCATCCAGTTGAGCACCTCGCCCGCGCAGCGCGAGAGGAAAGGAGCATCGTCCTGATCGGCGGCCCAGCGAAGCGCCAGTACAGACGAGGCATACTGGAAGCCGCCGAGCGCCTGCGCCGCGCGGCAACGCTGGTGGGCATCGCCGCTGGTGAGGGCTTCGACAAGGTGCGCGGCGATGGCGGGCTCGCTCGCAATGCCCAGCGCCTCGGGCCGGTCGGCGGGCGCGTCCATTTCGGCCTCTTCGATGATGCAGGCCTCGGCCGGCTCGCTCTGTGTTTCGGATAGCGAATCGCCTCCCTCCATACGCGCCTCGCATCGAGCCAGGGCGTCGCCGGCCTCTTCAAGCAAAAGCCGCGTCTCTCCGGCGAATTCCTGCATCTGGAAAAACAGCAGGACGGCAGCGATGATCGCGCCGGCGGCGATGAACCATGCCCAGTGAAATGGTGGAGATTGTTCGGACACTTTTGTTACTCCACGCGGAGCGTTTCGATGGCCGAGATGGCAGCGCTGCGCACGAGTCGGTCCTCATCGCGGGTGAGAGTTTCCAGCTCCGCCAGCACGGAGGGGTCCCCCACCGCGCGCAATGATTCGATGGCTGCCACGCGCACCCACCTGTCGGGGTCCATCAGCGCCTTGCGAAGCACGGGGATCACCTGCCGTGGTTGATCCCAGGATGCACCGAGCGCCAGCACTGCGTCGTAGCGAACATTTTCATCTTTGTCGTAAAGCGCGGCCTGCGCCAGCGGGCGGAAGGCCTCGTCGCCTGCGTTCGAGAGCACCCAGATCGCGCGGCGTCGAAGCTCTGGGTCAGGCGAAGAAAGAAGCGGTTTCACGACCGGGATCGACTCCGCGCCCAGTTCATAGAGCGAGTCGAGCGCACTGCGCCGCTCGCTTTCGCTTCCCGATCGTAGCGCACTCTCCATTGCGCTCACCCGGTCTTCATGGGTCTGCGGCCCGCCGGAGCGGCAAGCCACTCCGACTATCGCAAGCAGCCCGACAACCAGCACGAGCCCTGCACGTCGCATTCGTACGTGTTGCATTTATCTCCCCCCACTTCCAATGCGCTCAAGCGCCTGACCAGCCAGCTCGCGCGTGCGGCGATCTTCATCATTTAATAGCTCAGCGAGCGGCACCTGCGCGATGGCCGCGCCGGGTCCCATCTCGGCCAGTGCGCTCACCGCCGAGCGCCGCACTTCGACACGCGGGTCGGTCAGCAATTCGACCAGCGCGGGCACGGCGGCGTCTTCACCCACGCGCCCCACCGCACTCACCAGCGCTGCCCAGCAATAGGACTGACGCAGCGAGAGCAGGTTGATCAGCCGGGGCAGCGCTTCCTTGGCCGCCGGCCCCACTTTCACCAGCGTCTCGATTGCCTGACAGCGTGCCTCATTGTCGCGCGAAGACAAAACGAAATTGAGCACGGGAACGACCACTGCGGGGTCGCCCTCGATCTCGTAAAGTGCCCGGGCGGCGCGGGCCTGAACCGCCGGCGCCGGGCGCCGAAGGGCCTTCGTCAGGGGATCGATGGCACAGGTGCCCGCCGCAACCAGGGCCGCCGTTGCGCCATCACGCACCTGGGGCTCGGAATCGGCCAGCGCGCGGGTCAGCTCGCCTGCTGCCGGGCAGGCCCCCTCGCCCAGGTCCTTGAAGGCTTCGACCGAGAGAATACGGCCCATCACATTGTAGACGCCAAGGCCCTGCTTGGCAGCGGCAAGAAGGTGCGGGCGGAAGCGCTCGTCCTTTGCCGCCAGATATTTCGCGCCAACCACCTGCATGAAGGCGTCCTGGCTGCTCAGGAAAGACTCGCATACCGCCTGCGTGTATTCGTCGTCCCGCAGCAGTTCGTCGAGCCCCACCAGCGCCTCGAGCGCGGCGTCCATGTCCGACTTGTTCGAGGGAACGACCGATGCCAGCGCCTCGGCATACATCCAGGAGAGAAGCGCAATGTCATTGGGCTGGAGCGCGCCGATGGCGATGAGGGCACGGCCTGCCGCCACGCGCACGTTGATCTGCTGATCCTGCAGTGAAGCATGGAGCTGCGCGATGGCGTCGACGGCGCCGGGGCCGAGCAGTCGCAGCTCGTTGGCCGCACGAGTGCGGGTCTTCGAATCGGCGTGCTTGTTCGAGACGATATCGCTCAAAATCAGCACCGCGATCGGCGTCTCGTCCTCGTCAATGGCAATCATGGCCAGCGCGGCTTCGAGCCGCACGCGCGGGTCTTCATCGTCGAGCGAGCCGGTCAGCGCCGGCAGGGCTTCGTCCGCCTGCAGATTTCCCAGCGCCTTTGCCGCGCCGGCGCGCACTTTCCAGTCACGGTCTACTTTGAGAAAGGTGATGTAACGCGCGACCACCGCGTCGCCGACGTCGGCGCCGCGGGGCTTGCGCGCGCAGCCGGTCGCAAGGAGCGCGACGGCCACAAACGCCGCAACCGCGCACCTGCGCGCCGCTACCATTGCGCGCCCTCCAGGTAGAGCGCCTCGACCCGGCGGGCATGATCCGAAATGGACTCGACCAGGTGCGTCCAGTTCTCGCGGTGGGGGAATTCGTAGCCGCTGGAGAGGATCCGCAGCTTCTCGGCCAGCTCGGCGGGGTCGCTCGCCTTGTAGAGAAAGCCAGTATCGCCATCGCGCACGAGCTCGGGAATTCCGCCCACGCGGGACGCGACGACCGGGAGCCCCGCCTGCATGGCCTCGTGAATGACCAGCGGGGAATTCTCGCGCCACAGACTCGGCACGACAAGTGCGTCTACCTGCGAGAGCGCCTCGGCGACGCGCTCGTGCGCAATTGGGCCGTGGTTTTCGTGGGCCAGGCCCCAGAGGCGGCGCGTGAGCTCGGCCCGATAGGATTCGTCGCCGTGATAGCTGACAAACTCGCCCCAGATGTGCAGCTCCACCTGCCCGGGACGGAGCAGGCGTAGCGCATCGGCCACGACGTGAAGCCCCTTCGAGGGGATGAGCGTTCCCAGAAACCCCAGCCGCAGGGGTTCGGTCACGGCACGCACGTGGCGCTCTTCGAGTCGGAGTTCTTCAAACCCGTAGTCGAGGTGGCGGATTTTCGAAGGCGCGACGCCAAGGCGCGCGTAGGCGCGGCCGATGGCCTGCGAGGGCGCGATAAATAGATCAATGAGATCGATTGCGCGGGAGAGGGCTTCGAGGCGCTCGGCGATCTTCTCCCTCGCCGGAGCGATCGGCGCAAACCCCGCCGGCGCGATCGCTGCCCCGGCGCGCGCCAGCCATGTCATGTTCCGCGCGCTGGCAAGACCGTCCTCGGGCAGCACGCGCCCGAGTGGTCCCAGCGCCGAGCGAAGCCGCGAGCGGGCCGCGCGCAGCACCGGCGCGCCGAACGCGCAGGCCGAGCAGCGCGCCTCGTCGGGACGCTCGCAGTTCTGCAAGTCATCACGAATCATCTGCCCCCGCGGGCAGAAGGCCCAGTAGTCGGGAATCGTCATCACGATGCGCGCGCCGAAGTTCTTTGCTTCTTCCAGCAGTGCCACGCCCATGCCAGAGAGGTGCTGAACATGAACCACGTCGGGTTTGAAGAGCGCGATGGCCCGGGCAATGAGCTTTCGAAAGCGCGCGCCGCTCCAGTTGTCATAAAATCCGTCGGCGGGCGCCGGGCCGTGAAGGCGATAGTGGGTGAGTTCCCCGGCGCGGGTCTGCTCGAGCACGGGGGTATCAGCAAAAGCGCCTGCCGGGAAGAGCACCGCGACCTCGTTCCGGGCCGCGAGCTGCGCGGCGAGCGCACGGGTATAGACCTCGGTCCCGCCGGCCGAGGGGTTTTCGAACTGGTGCACTGCCAGCAGAACCCGCATGGGCGTTATCTTAGCGCAAAGAACTAGATTCCCCGAAAGTGAATGCGCCCGGCCAATCCCAGCCGGGAGAGTCGGGCCCCAAAGTACTGCCCGAAGGCCCGTGCCGCCTCCCTGGGGGGCAGCTTTGCCGCTTCTTCAAGAGAAGCCGCCCCTGCAATGCCACCCAGGCTTTCGCGGACAAAACCCCAGAGCGCGCCGGAGAGATGCGGCAGCGTTTCGAGCCCGAATAGCTCGTGGAGCCGCGCATGGCAGTTCACCGTGCGCTTGAACTCGTAGCCCGCGCTGCGATCATGGGAGTGGATGACCCGCGCCGCCGGGGCGTAGGCCAGGGCCTGGCCGCTCTCGATCACGCGTTTGCCCCAACTGATGTCTTCGCCGAACCAGGTCTCCGGGAAAGGATGGGCCCGCAGCGCCTCGGCCCGCACCATGGAGGCCACGTTGTCGAACCGCGCGCGCCGGTAGCGATCCATCGGTGAGAGCCGGTGCCATTCGCCAAGGCGGAGCTGTTCCTGAATCATGGGGGCAGAGCCCCCCTCGAACCACCCGAGCACCTCGGCCCGGGTCTTCGCCGTGGCATCCTCGCGGGGGAGCTGCCGGGCGTAGGCCCCGGCGACGTTCTCGATGAGTGCTGCCTCGGAAAGTTTGCCCAGCACGTCCTCATCGGCGGGCAGCGCATCCTGGGTGAAGAACGCGATGAGCCCACCCGAGCAAAGCGCCGCCGCTCGGTTGCGGGTACGCCCGTGGCCAAAGCCCTCGGACCCCACGCGCTCGAAGCGGGCTTCGAACTCACGGGCAAGGCGCCGCGCCGCCTCCGGATCAGGCGAGGAATCGATCAGCAGGGTCTCGCTTGCCGGCCGCGCCTGCGTGGCAAGCCCCTCCAGCAGGGCGCGCAGCTCGGCGCCCGGATTGAAGGTGGGGATGACAACGCTGATGGAAGGCTCTTGCATGGCGGTCCTTGCCTGCTGCGTCACCTCTCAGCGTGCACGTGCACGTGCACGTGCACGTGCGCGAAGGCTTGTCGGATCGCTAGTGCCTCGCACAGGTGCGGGTGTCATGTTACCCGATCCACGTCGGGCCACGCAGGGGGCAACTCCATAAAAAAAGCGGGAATCCCACCGGGATTCCCGCTTTTTCGTATGCGGTTTTGAGAAAAAGACGGTCAGTCTTCGTCGATGATGGCCACCACCTGGCCTTCGGTCAGGGCGTCGCCCTCCTTGACCGGGATGTCGGTGATTGTGCCGTCGCAGGGCGACTCCACCGGCATTTCCATCTTCATGGACTCGAGGATCATGATCTCCTCGCCTTCTTCGATCTTGTCACCGACCTTCTTGACGATCTTCCAGAGGTTACCGGTGATGTGAGCTTCAACTTCGACTGCCATGGCTGACAATTCCCCTTGTGGTTGTTCTTTTCGGGTTTGCCCTGATTGCCGAGGCCGCGATAGGCTCACTGCCGAACGGATCTCAGGTAGCGCGGTGACTAAACCACACGACCCCACCCTTGTCAACGAAAGCAGGCGCTTTCGAACACTCCTTCTGGGGCTAGTGCTGCTCACTTTTGCGGTGCATTTCGCCTCGAATTCCGGCGGGGCCTTCCTCTTCGACGACGGACCCAACATTCTGGAAAATCCTGCCGTCACGGGCTTCGATCCCGGCAGCGCCCGCGGCTGGTTTGCCGCCGCCTTCGAGTCCCCTGCCCGGCTGCGACCGATTCCCTATCTGAGCTTCGCCCTGCAGTGGTGGGCCCACGGCCAGAGCCCGGGCGCCTTCCACTTTTTGAGTGACGCCCTCCACGCGCTGGCCGCGCTGGCGCTGGCGCTTCTTTTGTTTGAGCTCCTTGCCACGCCGAGCGCCCAGCCCGTTACCACCCGCGACCGGGCACTTCTGGCAACCGGCGCGGCGGCGCTCTGGGCGCTTCACCCGATCCAGACCCAGGCAGTCACCTACATCGTCCAGCGCATGACCGTGCTCTGCGGGCTCTTTTCCCTGC
>JAGRBM010000454.1 GCA_020434085.1 Chrysiogenia bacterium
ACAGCATCACACCGAAGCAAGCATTCTTCTCGATTTCCTGAATCTTCCACGCGCAGGCAAGGCGCGTGTCGCTCTCGAAGGCGACGCGCTTTTCAAAGCGTGCGCCCCCGGCGCTGCCTGCGCCGACAAAGCCCGCACCCTCGATACGCCAGTCCTTGAGCGGCGCGCTCGCGCGGTTCATCCCGGCGAAGGCGCCAAGTCCGGCCGCGCCCGGAGCGTGCTCGGCGGTGAACTCGCGCAGGCTGCGAAGCGGCAGTTTGTCGAAGTGGTAGTCGGCCAGCGCGTCTTTCTCGATGCCCACGGCGCGCTCGTGTGGGGAGGCCACCCCGTCGCTGTCGCTGCTTTCGTGGGTGATGTCGGCGCCGCTGTGATAGCTCTCGCGCCAGCGGGCCATCACGTTGGTGACGTTGAAGCGGGCGGGAAGATAATCCAGCTCGCAGAGCGTTCCCGCATCCTCGGGCTTGAAGAATGCCTGCACGCGCGCGCTCTGGAGGATGACTTCCTCGCGCAGATCGCCGTCGATGTCCTCGGCAAGGGCACGGGGCGCCGCGAGTGTTTCGAGCAGCAGCGCATCGGCGGCGAGCACCTGCTCGTAGACGCCGTGGCGCAGGTGCGGCAGGTAAATCCCGCCGAACAGGCCGTGCCAGTAGGCGCAGTTGCATTCGGCGCGAAGCGCCGCGGTTCGTGCGTCCCTGATCCCGGCTGCGGCGGCCTGCCGCGAGGAGCGCAGCACATGCTTGTGCATGTGGTCGGATTCGGGATAGCGCGCCAGGAAAGCGTCCCAGAGGCTGCCGCGCACGAAGGCATTGCCCGCGGCCTGCAGCTCGGGCGTCTGGGTGAGTTCCTTGATCTTCACGTAGGAGGGAACCGACGCCGGGGGAAGCGCCCATTCGAGCATCTCGGTGTAGGAGGCGTTGGGAATGTAGACCTTGGTGAGCGGCGGCGACTCGGCAAGGTAGGCTGCCGGACTCTGGGCGTAAAAAGGTGCGCTCCCATTTTCGGCGCGCGCGAGGAATCGCTCGAGCCAGCCCGAGTACCCGTCCTTGCCGTAGACCCACTCGTGGGTGCCCGGCCAGAACCCGAATTTCTCGGCGTCGTCGCCGTAGGTGAGCACCCACTCGCGCGCATCGCCCTCGAGTGTGGACAGGTTGGCCTCCAGCTTTTCCATGCTCTGGAAGGGGATGTGATAGCGCAGCTCGAAATCCGTGGGTAGCACGGCGATGCCGGCGCCGGCGCGTTCGGTGCAATAGGCGCCGCCAAGGCGCCCCCCCGGAAGCCCCGCATAGCGCAGGTGCTGGTCGTCGAGAATGGTGTAGCCCACCTGCGCGCATGAGAGTAGATCGGCCAGGCAGGGCTCCCACACTCGCTCGGCAAGCCACGCGCCGGTCGGCGTGACGCCCGTGCGGGCGCTCCAGTAATCACGCATCAGCGAGATTTGCTCCAGCGCATCTTCGCGCGGGATTGCCGTGAGGATGGGCTCGTAGAACGCGCCACCCAGCGGCTCGATCTGTCCGCGTCCCACCAGCGCGATGATCTGGTCGATGAGTTTCGAATCGTTGGCTTCGAGCCATTCGAGCAGGCAGCCCGAGAGGTGAAAGGCTGCGTGCACGCCCGGGTGGCGCTCAAAATGCTCGACAATCGGGCGGTAGCACTGATCGACGGCGGCCTCGAACACGTGGTCGAAGTTGCCCACTGGCTGGTGGAAATGCAGGGCCAGCAGTATGCGGGTCTTCATCGCTGGTCCTCCTTCTTCCAGTTGGGCACTTCAAGTTCGATGCTGCGAAGCCGCTCGCGGCCGCCCTCGCTCTCGAGCTCGACGTCCAGTGTAGCCGCCTCGCCGGGGACAAGGCCCAGCAAGGTGGCCGCGCAGCGCAGCTCGAGAATCTCGTCGTGGTGGGCGCGCAGCACGCCATCGGGGAGGGCCTGCTGCTGGCGCGCGCGGCTGCCCGGCGTGCTGATGGCGCTGCTGGCCTCGGCAAGGCTGCCGTCTTCGGCAAAGCTCGCGCGCAACGTGCGGCGGGTGCCGTGCTGGGTACACGAAACACTCACCGCGCCAAGTGCGTCCTCGATCTCATCGGCCGGGTCGACACGCAGGCAGAAATCGCCGTTCGCGGCGAAACCGAACCACAGGTAGTTCACCACCCGCGTGGCGCGCGCCATGGTGCCCTGCTCGCGAAGGTGCGGCCAGGCAAGGCGTTGTGCGGCAATCCACTCGCCCTCACCTTCGGCGGTGCCGTCGATGGTGGGATCGAGCAGCGCAAGCGGCGCCTGCAGGGGCTGTCCCTCGCCCGCGCCGGGGATTTCGGCAAGCGGGCGGCGCAGCACCTCGGGCACTTCCTGTCCGAGCGCCTCGAAGGCGTCCGAGAGGTGCGCGCGGAAGAGGCGGTCGAACTCGGGAATGAAGCTGCTGCTGAACTGCCCGTCGAGCCACCAAAGCCAGTCGCTTCCCTCGGCGGCCATCAGGGAGTGGCGCGCGCGTTCGAGCTGCTCGGCGCTGTGCCCGGGATCGCTCATCAGGTCGCGCAGGCGCTCGCGGCACTCTCCGAGAATGTCCCAGGCGTGATTCTTCTGCGGACCGCCGATCCAGGTGCCGAAGTTTCCGTAGATCCAGCTTCCCGGGCGCAGCC
>JAGRBM010000455.1 GCA_020434085.1 Chrysiogenia bacterium
CCGGCCAATGAAGAAGGAAACTGGATGTAGGTCTTCGTCCCGTCGCTATAGATCCGCGTCGGCCGCCAGCGGGCCGATCCGCTCATATGAAAGGCGAAATCCAGTTGTTCGGCCGGCACCCCTGCCCCCGGCACGACGCTCGCCTCGATGCGGGCATTGATCTCGGCGAAACGGGCATTGATGTCCTCGGGATATTCGAACCCGACCCGCGCCATGTAATCGCGATGGTGGGACTTGAGCTGGATGTGGTAGGTCCGCCGCGACGTGGTGACCACCATCGACGTCACCAGCCCCGCTTCGGACGGCTTGACGATCAGGTGAACCGCCTGGGCATTCGGTGCGCCCGATGTCGCCGGCTCCACTTTCCAGCGCACGGTATCACCCAGGAGCACGTCACGGACGATTTCGCCTGGCTGCAATTCGATGTCACAGACCTGCAGCGGCGAGCAGACCACCGAGGGCTGAATCTCACCGAAGAGGAAAATCACCTTGCCATCGGGACCGCGGGCTACAACGCCGGGCCCGTGCTGCCATTGCGCCGAGAGCTCAGTGCCGCGGGTTTCGTTCCCGGTCAACTGCTGCGCGGAGACCGGCGAAGCAACTAGCACAGCCAAAAGGGCTGCGCACAGGACGGGTCCGCGGTTCGTACTCTTCTTCATTCAATTCCCTCCGGGGCGTGTTCATTTGGCGCGCATATCTTTGCTTCAAGCGTACCGCTTGAAGCGAATGCGCGTCACAATTGCGCCGTCCAGTCAAAATCCTTCAGGTAGAGGCCGATGGGGTTGAGACGGATCACCGCCTCGTCCTGGGGCGATGTCAGGGTGACGGTCGCAATACCGCGAAACCGCCGTGTGGCGATCTCCTTGCCCTGCCGGTCGCGCTCATATTCGGTCCAGTCGATCTGGTAGCTCTGGTTGGAGAGCGGAACGATATTGTTGACCTCGATCGCCACCGTCTTCTCACGCGCCCGATCGAAGGGCGAGTTGCTCCGGAACCACGCATTCACCTTCTCGGTCGCCGGGTCGGACGACCTCAGATGCGCATAGGCGCGGTCGATATATTGCTTCTGGACGACGGTGTCGGGGGTGACTGAGCGGAAGTTTGTCACGAAGCTGCCGAGCGTCGCCCGCACCACGCGGGGATCGGCATATTCGATCTGCTGCGGGTATCCGGCTGTCGCGGCCGTGCCGAGCTTGTCGACCTCGACGATGTACGGGACGAGCTTGACCTGCGTGCTTTGATAGAGCGCATAGGAGAAGCCGATCACCGCCATCAGCATCCCGGTGATGCCGACGATGCGCCATGCCGCCGCCGCTTTCACATAGGAGCCATAGCGTTCGTTCCATTCCATGCGCGCTGCGATGTAGGGATTATCAATCGTTGGTTTCCTGGCCATGCCTCACCTCAAGCCTTGTCGTCGCTCGAGGGCCGCCGTGTGGGCCGGCCTTGAGACTGATCGAGTTTCGCGTTCGCGAGACCGAGCGTCGAAGCGCCCCAGGTGCCCGGGACGCCAATCGCTTTGTCACGCGCGGCAGATGCGGCCGCGCCACCGCCGGCGCCGACACCCGTCGCCATGCCCTTCAGCGCCGCGGCGCCGAATGAACTGCCCGAGGCCCTGGCATCGGAATAGGCCGCACCCCCTGCTCTTGCACCGCCCATGGCAAGGGCCGCGCTTCCGGCGGCAAAACTGCCAGCCTGACCGCCGTGGCGAATTACTTCCATGCCACCGGTCACCGAGACGCCCTGGACCATCCCCTGAATGATGTTGGGCACATACATGGCGATGACAAAGACAATGACCGAGATCCCGGCGATCGCCAGCGTTGCCAGGAACTCGTCGCCACCCGACGGCGCATTGGCGAGATCAATTAGCACCTCGGAGCCGATGCGGGCGATCATCACCAGCGCCATCAGCTTCATGCCCACAGAGAAGGCGTAGACCAGATAGCGGACCGAGAAATCCTTGGTGAAGCTCGAGCCGCCCAGCCCCAGCATGATCATGCCGGCGAGCAGGCCGACATACATCTCTGCCATCACCGCGACGAAAATGGCGGCGACCAGGCTGAAGGACACGACCACGATGACCATGGCGAACACTGCGGCGATTGCCAGCGCATTGTCCTCGAACAGGCCGAACTGCGCTTTGGCAGACATCTCGCTCGCGACCTGCAGCCCGGCATTGA
>JAGRBM010000456.1 GCA_020434085.1 Chrysiogenia bacterium
CGTCTTGAGTTGAGAAACTAGCTGCCCTTGCTCACCGCGAGGGAGATGATCGAGAAGCCTTCCCTGCCGCATGTGGCCATCACGCGCTTGATGATCTCGAAGTCGATGTCGCGCTCCCCCTGGATGACGACGCGGCCTTCCCACTCCTCAAGGGCGCCGGCTTCTTTCCAGGCGTCCGCGCGCTGCTTGATCTTCTTGAGGATCTCCTGAAGGCCGGGAATCACGAGTGTTTCGCGCTGGCGCTCTTCTTCGAGCTTGGCGACGGCAAAGCCCTCGATGAGGATCACGCCGTCTTCAATGATCGCGCCGCCCGGGCCGACCTGCGCCGGGGTGATGCCGATGACCGTGTCGGCCTTGATCTCCGCTTCCGTGACGGAGATGGGCAGACGGATCGAGCCATCGACCACTGATTCCGAGCCGGAGGCAAAGAGCTGGAGCAGGAAGAAAATCAGCGTACTGAAAATATCCACCAGCGAGTTGAGCTGGAGCTCTTCGGGCTGCTGGATCCCCTTGCGTTTGGTATTCAGGAAGCCTGCCATGGTGTTCTTACTTCCTCTGGAGCTTGCTGGCCGGGGTGTACGGCGTCAGGGACAATCCGTCGATGCCGTTTTTGAGAGCGACGTCGAGAACATTCACGACTTTCTCGTAGACGATGCTCGATTCGATCGCGACGATGGCCTCGCGGTTCTGCGGGAATTTCTTTTGAATGTCAGCGATCGTCTTGTTGAGCGCTTCGAGATCGTACTTGCCATCCTTCATGGGGATAGCGGGGAGCGCCGCGCCGGCGCCGGCGATCTGCAGGTTCTCTTCAGTCACGATGATCGTGAGCGAGAGCTGCGGCTCATTGGGATTCTGCGCGCTGGAGGGCGCGCCCTGCGAAGGGAGCATGATCTCGATCTGGACGAGCTGGTTCCATGCGGCGGTCGCAATCAGGAAGGACACCACCACCGAAAGGAAGGAGATGAACGGAATCAGGTTGAGCGGTTTATCCATCTCCCGCTTGCTGGTATTTGCAAATCGCTTGACTGACAAGGTCGGTGTTCTCCGCCGGTGTTGCTACAAACAGCCGTTATCAGGAAGGACGCTGCGCGCGGCGGTCCAGGAAGGTGGCTACGGTAGCGGCCGATTCCTCGATGCCTTCGACGAGTTTCTGCGTCCGGCCCTGGATGACCGAGAAAGCGACCAGCGAGGGAATCGCGATGACGAGTCCGTACGCGGTCGTGAGCATGGCCGTGGAGATACCGGCCGCCAGAGCAGCAGCTTTCTGCGAGGCGTCCACGGAGGCGACCGACTCGAAGGCGTTGATCAGACCCTGAATCGTGCCGAGCAGTCCGAGCAGCGTCGCGACGTTGCCCAGCATGGCCAGGTAACCGGTGCGGCGCTCGAGCTCCGGCAGGTTGGCCAGTGCGGCGAGGTCCATGGCGTCCTTAAACTCGGGATCGCCTTCGCGGAACTGGGCCAGTCCTGCGCGAATGATGTTCGAGAGCGCGTCCTTCTTTTCCTTACAGAACGCGATGGCGCCGTCGATATTGTTATCGGCGATGAACTTGCGCATTTGCTCCAGGAAGGCGGCCTTGTTGAAGCCGCTCTTGATCCAGAGGAAGAACACCCGCTCCCCGAGAATGGCGAACATCACCACTCCGGTCAGCGAAATGAAATGCATGAAAATACCGCCTGCTTGGTAGGCCTTGCCGAGAGCTCCGAAAAATTCACCCATGATTGTGCGCGAACGCCTCCTGCTGAGAATACGTTGGTGCCGTCAAAAGTGCCGCAGAGAACGCGGGAGAACGGCCTCCCTGCGCCAACAGCGCGACAACACTCAGGATTTCGCAAAACTGGCGGTAATACTGGCACAGGGGCATCAAAAGTCAACGCCCGCTCACCGGTGCAGGCAGACGGGCAGGCGGAAGGGAAAGCCCGGAAAAACGGGGTTGCCCCTTGTCAGAGGCCCCGCTTTGCTCCAACTGTGGAGGGACAGGTGCAATGGCGGATCAATTCCGCCCCAGCCCGGAGGCGATGCCTTGCCCGAAGCCGATCCCATTGCAGCGATGAGCCCGGCCACGCTGGAGCTGCTCAAGTCCCTGGCCATTGCCGGCGGCTTGGGGTTGCTCATCGGCCTGGAGCGCGAGCGCTCCGAGGCCCGCGAGGCGGCCGAGACCGGCACCCCCGGTGAGGTGGCCGCCGGCATCCGCACCATTCCAATGGTGGCGGTCTGGGGCGTGCTGGCTGCCTGGCTCAGCGATACCTACTCCAACGGCATCCTGCTTGTGTCAGTGGCCGGGCTGCTCGTTTTGCTGGTGGCCAGCTACTGGTGGCAGTTCAAGCGCAGCAAGGCCGAGCCCGGAATGACCACGCCGGTCGTGCTGGTGGTGACGTTCTTTCTGGGGGTGCTCGTCCACACCGGCGAGCACTTCGTGGCCATCATTGCCGCGGTGGCGATGACGGCTCTGCTGGCCTTCAAGGTCCAGATCCACCGGGTGGCCCGCGGGCTTTCGGAAGAACAGGTCGGCTCGATTCTCGAATTCGTCGTCCTGATGGCGGTCGTTCTGCCGCTGCTTCCCAACCACGCGGTCGATCCGCTGGGCGCGCTCAACCCGCGCGAGATCGGACTCATGGTCACGCTGATTGCCGGGATCTCGCTGGCCGGCTTCGTGATGGTGCAGTTCGCGGGCGCTTCGAAGGGGCTGCGCTTTACCGCGGCGCTGGGCGGACTGGTCTCCTCAACCGCGGTGACGCTTTCCTTCTCCAAGCACAGCAAGACCCAGATAAGGGCCGCCCCCGAACTGGGCCTGGGCATGGCGCTGGCCTGCATGATCATGTTCCCGCGCATCCTGCTCGAAGTGACGGCAGTGGGGGCCGACCTGCTGCCCTATGCGGCGGTCCCGATCGGGGCGATGCTGGTGAGCGCGTTCGTCACCTACCGCGTGCTCGA
>JAGRBM010000457.1 GCA_020434085.1 Chrysiogenia bacterium
CTGCGATTTTCGAGAAGCACCACGTGGTTGGCGTCGTTTGTGTCCTCGCACATCGTCGTCACGATCACGCGCTCGGAAACGAAACGTGTGATGTCATCGACATGGCCATCGGTGTCGTCGCCCTCCAGCCCGTCATGGAGCCACAGTATGTTCGTTGCTCCAAGGTGGTCGCGCAGACGTTGCTCGATCTGCTCCCGCGTGAGGGAGGGATTGCGGTTCTTGTTGAGCAGGCACTGCTCGGTGGTGAGCAAACAGCCGCGTCCATTCACGTCGATGCTTCCGCCTTCGAGAATCATGCCGGGCGTAACGTGAGCAATGCCGGTGATCTCCGAGACGCGGGCCGGCACACGGTTGTCATCGTCCCAGGGGGGGAACTTGCCGCCCCAGGCGTTGTAGTCCCAGTTGAGAATGAGTCGCTCGCGCGTGCCGTTCTCGTCGCGCACCAAAAAAATCGGGCCGTGATCGCGCGCCCACACGTCGTTGGTTGGCACGTCGTGCAGGCGAATGCGGTCCTCGGGAACGCTGCGTCTGGAGAGCGCCTTGTGCACGCGCTCGTGCAGGCGCTCGCTCGCCAGGATGTTCACGATTTCTCCCGGCGCCAGCGCGGCGGCCATCTGCGCCCAAATGTCCTCGATAACGGTGAAATCGCGTCCAGGCCAGGTTTTCGGATTGTGCGGCCACGAAAGCCACGTGGCTTCATGGGGCTCCCACTCGGCCGGCATGCGCCAGCCCTGTGCGGAAAGGCTCAAACTCTCACTCATGGTGGATTGGTTCTCGCTTGAGAATAGGGGGTGTTCAGTCTTCGTCGAGGTAACGGCGCGTAAGTCCGCCGTAGGCATCGATGCGCCGGTCGCGCAGGAAGGGCCAGGCGCGGCGGGTGGCTTCAATCTGTTTGAAATCGCACTCGGCGTAGAGAATTTCCTCGCCCTCGGCGCCGCGCGCCAGAAAGCGGCCCATCGGGTCGACGATGAAGCTGTTTCCCCAGAACTCGATTTCGTGTTCGATTCCCACGCGGTTGGCCGCGGCGACAAACAGGCCGTTGGTGATTGCGTGGGAGCGCTGGACCGTCTGCCAGGCATCGCGCATGCCGCGACGGTCTTCGTCGCTCTCGCCTTTCAGCCAGCCAATTGCCGTGGGGTAGTAGAGAATCTGCGCACCGGCGAGTGCGGCAAGGCGCGCGCCCTCGGGAAACCACTGGTCCCAGCAGATGAGCGAAGCGATGCGCCCGTGCTGCGTTTCGAAGACGCGAAATCCAAGATCGCCGGGCGTGAAGTAGTACTTTTCATAAAAATGCGGATCGTGGGGGATGTGCATCTTGCGATACTTTCCCAGCACGGTGCCGTCGGCATCGATGACCGCGACGGTGTTGTGGTAGAGCCCGCCAGTGCGACGCTCGAAGAGCGGACAAATGATGACGGTCTTTGTTTCCTGCGCGAGTTTCGAGAAAGCCTTTGTCGTGGGGCCCGGGATGGGCTCGGCCAGGTCGAAGTGCCTGGGGTCTTCCTCGTGGCAGAAATACTGCGAGCGAAAGAGCTCCTGTAGGCCGATGATCTGCGCACCTTTGGAGGCCGCCTCGCGCGTGCGGGCGAGCGCCTTGTCGAGGTTCGCGGCTGGATCTTCCGAGCACGACATCTGAACCAGCGCAATTTTTACGGCGCTCATGGGCGGCCCTCCTTGCGACGGCTCAGTAGGCGGAGCCCCCGCTGAACTACGCTTATAGCGGCTTTTCGCGGCGATTACAGCACCTTGACACCCCGAGCGCCGGAGAGCTACGGTCGCCCGGCATCTTTTGATTGATTGCTCAATCAACGACTGCACCAGATTCCAGAACCAGGACCCTGCGCGACCATGGCATTTTCCGATCCGCGTGAGATTTTCGAAAAACGCATCCAGAACGGCATCGCAGCCGATCCCGAGCGTGCGGCCCGGGTCGATGCCGTCTTCAAATTCGTCATCACAGGCGAGGGCGGCGGCGTGTGGATGGTGAACCTGCGGGACGCCCCCGGCGTTACCGAAGGGGACGAGGACGCCGGTTGCGTCATCATGATGAGCACCGCCGATTTCCTCGACATGAACAACGGCAAGCTCGACCCGCAGGCGGCCTTCATGTCGGGCCGGATGAACATCACCGGCGACTGGTCGCTGGCATTCAAACTGGGCGAAATTCTCGGCGGCGGCGCGCCGCGCGAGTAAGGAGTATTTGCAATGAGCGGACCTCTCAATGGAATTCGGGTGCTCGATCTGACCCGCCTGCTGCCGGGCCCCTTCTGCACCCTGATGCTCTCGGACCTGGGCGCGCAGGTGGTGAAAGTCGAGGACATGGCGGGCGGCGATTACGCGCGCGTCTCGCCGCCGGTGGCCCCCGACGGCCAGGGCGGCATGTTCCATTTCCTCAACCGCGGCAAGCGCTCGATCAAGCTCAACCTGAAAAAGCCCGAAGGCGTCGAGCTTTTGAAGCGCCTGGTGCGCGAGGCCGACATTCTGGTGGAGTCCTTCCGCCCCGGGGTGATGGACAAGCTGGGCGTGGGATACGAGACGCTCAAAAAAGAAAACAAGAAGCTCATCTATTGCTGCATCAGCGGCTA
>JAGRBM010000458.1 GCA_020434085.1 Chrysiogenia bacterium
CAGGCGCTTCGGAACCTGCTCAAGGGACTTGAGCGGTCCGACAACGAAGCCCGCCTGAAGTGGGCCTCCGACGTCGCCGATCTGTTCAAGCAGGACTCCGAGAGTTTTGAAATTGCGTTCGAGGGAATGACGATCTTCCTGCGAGACCTGGCCGCTACGCTGGCCGGGCGCGCCGAGGCCGATCTGGCCAGCCAGGATCTGATCCCCGAACTTCGACGTTGGCGCGAGCGTGTCGCGCTGCCGGATGTGACCAGCCGCCTGGATGCGGTGCTCCGGTTCCGCCGCGCACTCAGTGCCAACGCACACAAGGAGATGGCCGCCCTCGATCTTGCCCGGCACATGGCCGTGTAGCGCAAGCAGTGTGCTTCGCCTTCGAAGCACACGCAGGGCTGGTAATGACATGGAAGCCAACGAAGAACTCTCCAGCCTGCTGGAAGACATTCCCCCGCTCAAGTTGCCCGACACGCGCCGCATCGTCGGTGTGCAGTTTCATGCCAACAACCGGCTCGTCGACTGCGATGCGCAGGGGGTGGACTATCGCAAGGGCGCGCACGTGGTGGTCGAGACCAAGCGCGGCGTGCGCCTTGGCGAGGTGATCAAACCCTCGCGTGCATTTCTTCACCGGGGCGAGCGCCTGCCCAGGGTCATTCGCAAGGCAACCGAGCAGGACCTCGAACAGGCCGCCCACAACACCCGACGTGAAGACGACGCCTTCGAGAAAGGCATTCGGGTCGTGCAGGAACGCGGCTATCCCTTCAAGCTGATTGGCGCCGAGTGGGCGAGCGACGGCACGAAGGTCGCCTTCTTCTTCTGCAGCGAAGACAAGATCGAGTTCAAGGACTTCGTCTACGAAATGGGCGCCATGCTGCACACCCGCGTGGAGATGCGCCAGGTGGGCATTCGCGACCAGGCCGGCATGGCCGGCGGCGTCGGGGTGTGCGGACGCGACCTGTGCTGTTCGAGCTGGCTCAAGGGATTCAAACCCATCTCCATCAAGATGGCGAAAAACCAGAATCTGGCGCTCGACAATGAAAAACTCACCGGCCAGTGCGGGCGCCTCAAGTGCTGCCTGGGTTACGAAGACGATGTCTACAAGCAGGAACTCAAGCGCCTACCCAAGCGCGGCTTCAAGTTCGAGATGGCCGGCGAGCGCCACACGGTGATCTCGGTCAACCCGATGCTGCAGAAACTGCTCATTCTCGACCCCAATGGGCACACCCACCTCGTTGAGCGTGAGACCTTCCTGGCGCTGCTGTGCAAGCCCGATTCGAGCACGAATGCCAAGACCGCGTTCATGAGCGCCGAGGACCGCGCGCTGGCCGAGGAACTGGCGCCCGATGTGAGCCTGGAGGCGCCGCCCGATCCGCGGCTTCCCCAGGTGGCCGCCATCCGCGGGCGCGTCGAGACCGAGCAGGTGATGTCGGACCTGAGCGCCGCATTCCGCGACACGCTCCCCGGCGACAGCGATGAGTCAGAGAGCTCCGCGGCGGCGAGTGCCGAACCCGGCGGGGAGCCCCGTCGAAGCGAGCCGCGTCGCAGAGAGCAGCCGCGTGAGGGGCAGGATCAGCGCAAGAAGCGTCGCCGTCCGCGCAATAAGCCCGGCGGCGGTGAGCGTCAGGCCTCCGGCCAGGGCGGGCAGCAGCCCCAGGGCGGCCAGAGCCGCGGAGGCCAGCAAGCGCAGGGGGCCGAGCGCTCCGGCGAGGGGGCCAAGAAGTCCTCGCGCAGGCGCCGTGGCGGCCGCAAACGTCGCAGCGGCGGCGGTGGCGGCGGCGATGCAGGCGGTTCCGGGAGCGGCGGCTGAGAGAGCGGGTTTGGCAAGCCAAACCCCTGTGAGACGCCGGTAAGGACTTGGCTTGCCAACCCCGTCAATTGGCAATCACGGCTCAAATCGGATACTTAGGCGCGCATGGATACGCGTCCCTTTCTGGTTACAACCCCCATTTACTACGTCAACGACGTCCCCCACATCGGGCACGCCTATACGACCATTGCGTGCGATGCCATTGCCCGTTTCCAGCGCATGATGGGCCGCGAGGTCTTTTTCCTCACCGGCACGGACGAGCACGGCAAGAAGATCGAGGAAGCCGCCGGTGAGCGGGGCAAGACCGCCCAGCAGCTCGCCGACGAGGTGGTCGTGCGCTTTAAAGAGATGTGGGAGCGCCTGGGCATCTCCAACGACGGCTTCGTGCGCACCACCGACCAGGTACACAAGGACGCGGTCCAGGTCTTCTGGAAAGCCGTGGCCGATAAGGGCGGGATCTACCCGGGCGAGTACGAAGGCCTCTACTGCACCGGCTGCGAGGCCTACTACACCGAAAAAGAACTCGAAGACGGCAACTGCCCGGTCCACAAGACACCGGCCACCAAGCTCAAGGAGAAGTCCTACTTCTTCAAGATGAGCGAGCACGGCAAGTGGCTGGCCGAACAGATCCGCGGCAATGAAGATTTCATCCAGCCCGAGAGCCGTCGCAACGAGATCCTCTCCTTCGTGGACGAGGGGCTCAAGGATCTCTCCATCTCCCGCACGACTTTCGCATGGGGCGTGCCCGTGCCCGGCGATCCCGAGCACGTGGTTTACGTGTGGTTCGATGCGCTGCTCAACTACATGACGGGCCTGGGATACCCCGAGGGCCCGGACTACAAGAAATTCTGGAGCGAGGATGCCGAAGTCCTGCACATGGTTGGCAAGGACATCCTGCGCTTTCACACCGTCTACTGGCCGACGATGCTCCATGGCGCGGGTCACCGCCAGCCCTCGCAGGTCTACGCCCACGGCTGGTGGACGGTCGAAGGCCAGAAGATGAGCAAAAGCCTGCGCAACGTCGTCGACCCGGGCCGGCTTGTGGACAAATACGGCGTCGATGAAGTGCGCTACTTCCTGTTGCGCGAAGTGCCCTTCGGCGACGACGGAAACTTTTCCCACGAAGCGCTCACCGGCCGCATCATCGGCGAGCTGGCCAACACGGTGGGCAACCTGGCCAACCGCGTGATCCCGCTGGTGCTGGCCAATTTCCCCGAGGCCGGGGCCCTGCGCGAGGCGCCCAAGAAGCCAATTCCCGATCTCGAGCGCGATCTTGTCGGTCCGAAGACGACCTTTGCGATCTACGCCAAGGAGATGAAGCGCCTGGCTTTCTCGGTGGCGATCGAGGAAATCCTCTCGCTGGCGCGCAACACCAACGACTTCATCCAGCAGTCGGCGCCCTGGAAGCTGGCCAAGGACGAGACCAAGGGCGAGGAACTCGCCTGGGTGTTCGAGCAGTCGCTGCTTTCCCTGCAGGCGATCTGCCTGGGGCTCTATCCCTTCCTGCCGACGAAGATGGCATTGCTGTGGAAGCAGCTCGGCAACGAGACACCCATCGATCAGGTCGTGGTGGATTTGAAGGACGGCCCGACGTTCGAAGTGCCCGCGCAGGTCGAAAAGGGCGCGCCGCTCTTTGCCCGCAAGGAAGATGTCGAGGCCGTGCGCGATGCCTTCCTCTCCGAAGTAAGCGCGGCCGGTGCCGAGGAAAAAGCGGCGGCGAAGGAAGCGGGCCCTGCGCAGATTACATTTGAAGACTTCATGGGCGTCGAGCTGCGCGTGGCGCGCGTCGATGCCGCCTTTGCCATTCCCAAGGCCAACAAGCTGCTGCGCCTGGAAGTGGATCTTGGCGACGAGCAGCGCCAGATCGTCGCCGGAATCGCCAAGTCCTACCAGCCCGACGATCTCATCGGCCGCAAGGTGGTCATCGTGGCCAACCTCAAGCCCGCCAAGCTCATGGGTCTGGAGTCTCAGGGCATGGTCCTTGCCGCGGAAACCTCAGATGGCAAGCTTGTGCTGGTCGACCCGGGCGAAGGCGCCAAGGTCGGCGCGCGGGTGAAGTAGACTCCCGGCCAAAGAAAACGAGAATGCTGATCGATACCCATACCCACGTCGCGGGGGAGGCTTTTGACGCCGACCGCGATGAAGTGCTCCGCCGTGCCAAGGAGGCCGGCGTCGAGGCGCTCATTGCCATCGGCTCGGGCTACGGATTCGAACGCAATGCCGATGCCGTTGCGCTGGCAAAGGCTGAGCCCGATGTCTATGCCGCCGTGGGCGTGCACCCGCACGAGGCCGAAGAGATCACGGGCGAGGACCAGTGGACGCAGCTTCGTGCCCTGATTGATGAGAATCCCGGCAACGTGGTCTGCGTCGGCGAGATCGGCCTCGACTACTACTACGACAATTCCCCGCGCGAGAAGCAGCGCGAGGTCTTCGCCCGCGCCCTGGATCTGGCCGCGGAGGTGAAGCTCCCCATTTCGATCCACAACCGCAGCTCCAACGAGGATCTCTACGACCTGCTCGTTGCCAAGAACGCGCGCGACGTCGGCGGGGTGATCCACTGCTTTACCGAGAACTACGAGTGGGGAAAGAAATACCTCGATCTGGGCTTCAAGCTCTCGATCCCCGGCATCATCACGTTCAAGAACGCGGGCGATCTTCGCGAGGCGGTGCGCCGCTTCCCGGTCGAGGCGCTGCTCGTCGAGACCGACTGCCCGTTCCTGGCGCCGATTCCCTATCGGGGAAAACGCAACGAGCCCGCCTACGTGACGAAGGTCGCCGAGACCATTGCCCAGATCAAGGCGCCCTTTACCCTGGAAGACGTCGCACGGATCACGACCCAGAATGCGATCGATCTCTTCGGACTGGAAAAATACGCCGGACCTTATCAGGAACCGCAGATCGCCTATCCGATCCGCAACTCTCTGTATCTGAACATCACGAACCGGTGCTCGAATCCCTGCGTGTTCTGTCCGAAGTTCGACGACTGGCAGGTGAAAGGCCACTACCTGCGCCTGGGGCAGGAACCGGGTTTCGAAAAGATCGTCGAGGCCATTGCCGCGCGTGGCAAGGTGAGCGACTTCGACGAACTCGTGTTCGTCGGCTTTGGCGAGCCGACCATTGCGCTCGACATGCTCAAAAAAGTCGCGCGCTGGGCCAAAGAGAACGGAGTGAAGCGCCTGCGCCTTGATACCGATGGCCTCGGGAATCTCTACCACGGCCGCAACATCGTCCCCGAGCTGGCCGAGGTGGGCGTGACGCACGTCAATGTCTCTTTAAACGGCCCCGACCGCGAGACCTACAACCGCGTTACCCGCACCCCGCACAAGGAAGACGGCTACGAGGCGGTCAAGGCGTTCATTCTCGAGTGCAAGAAGCACATGGAGTGGGTGCAGGCCTCGGTCGTCACCATGCCCGGCGTCGACGTCGAGGCCTCGCGGGCCGTGGCCGAGGATGAGCTGGGCGTCCTGTTCCGGGGGCGCGATTACGAAGAGGGAGTGGGCTGATGGCAGAGCCGAAAGAATACGTAGCAACCTACACGGGAAAAATGGCGGTCTGCGCCTGCGGGCGCTCGCGCACCATGCCCTTTTGCGACGGCCGCCACCGCGGCACCGGCAAGGTGCCCATCAAGTTTCCGGTCGAAGAGGGAAAGACCTACCTGCTCTGCCAGTGCGGCTACAGCGACAACAAACCTTTCTGCGACGGATCCCACGACATGAGCGCCGGCAGCCCCTTTGGCCGCAAGAGCAAGGGGACGAGCTGGTAGGCGCCGCGGCGCTCTGACTTTTCCGTCACAAAGCGAAGCGGCGCGCCCCGAGGGGAGACGCGCCGCTTCTTTTTTGGGGGAGGAGGGAGCTGTTAGTCGTCGTCGGATCGGTCGTGCTGGCGCTCGCTGCGTCGTTCGCGTCGATCTTCACGTCGCTCGTCGCGGCGTTCTTCGCGTTGCGCGTGGAGCTGTTTGAATTCCTCGAACTGCTGGGCACTCAGGGTGCTGCGCAGTTTCTCGCCGAAGCCGACCTGGGCGCTGTAGATCTGGTCGTCGAGTCCCTGGATTTCACTTCGGATTTCGCGGGCGCGCTCGGTCTCGCCTTCGAAGAGCAGGACGCCGCGCAGCTCATGCCGCAGGTCCATGCTCTGGCCCATGAGCGGGCCCACTTTTTCCATCTCTTCGCGCAGCACCGACTGCTGCGCCTCCGTGAGGTCGAGCTTGTCGGAGAGACGCTCGATCATGCGGTCGGCGCGCTCGCCCTGTTCGGGCGGGCCGCGCCTGCTTTGTTCGCGGCCCGAACCCCTGGCCAGCGCGGCGGTGCCGGTGGCAAGAATCAGGACCAGTGCCAGCAAAAACGTGCGAATGGGGGAGGGGGACATGTTCTTACTCCTTCGATCAGTCGATCGGTGTTGGGAGTAAGGACGGCCCGGGCGCGCCGGGGTTACAGGCGCACGCGATTAAAACGGGTTCATTTCTTCTTTTTTCGGACGTTGCTCGCAGCGGCAACAGCCCCGCCGATGATGCCGGCCACGACGCCGCCCACGGCGATCACGACGGAGGCCACGGTGATCGCCCCGCGCAGGGTGCGCGCGCGTTTGGCGCGCTTTCGCCACTCGTAGATGGGCGAGTGGGGGCGCTCGCAGGGCGTTGCCTCGCTCCCGGGGGCTTCGGGGGCCTCCGCGCCGGGGCTCGCTTCAAGGATGTCGGTTTCTTCGAGCATATCAGTGTGATCCAAAGTAGCGGGAGATCGCCGCCAGCACCACGCCGAACACGCCGCCATAGAGGGCGCCGTTGACGCGGATCCATTCCAGGTGCTTGCGCGTCTTGCTCTCGAACATTTCCTGAATCTGTTCGTCGGTGAAGTTCGAGAGATTGTCGCGCACCAGGTCGCCGATTTTTCCGTCGAGCTGGCCGAAGACCGAGTCGATGATCGTTCCCTTGATGCGCTCGATGCGCACGCTCACGGTCATGGATTCGCCGGTCTGGTTGCCGATCTTGCCCAGCTCGTCGCGAATGAGCTGGTGGAGTTCTTCGTTTTCGGGAAGGCGCTTGATCTCGTGGGCGATGTTCTCGGCCACGTCCACTGCAATTTCATCGAAGTCGACGACGCCCACGTTGTGGGCGAAGTGTCCCAGGCGCCCGACCTTCGTGCGGATCTTCTTGGCCAGAAAACCGAGGAACTGGTGGTTGTCCACCCAGGACAGGCCATTGGCGCTGACCTGGTGGAGCAGCATGGTGAGGATTTCGTCGTCGTCCTTGATCTTGTCGATGCCCGCGCGAACCAGGCCCGCCAGATCAAGGTTGGCGAAGTGCTGCTTGAGGCTCTCGGGGGTGAGCCACTCGTTCTCTACCGAGTGGGCAAGCCCGTCGATGATGCGCTCGCGGTTGCGCGGAATGACGCCCGAGCCGGGCAGCATCGCGTATTTCTCGAAGAGCATCTTGATGGCCATGTAGTCGACGAGGGCGCCGACCAGCGAGGCCTCGCCGAAGGCGCGGACCCAGAAGCGCGGGCCCTCGGGAACGATGAACGAGACGCTGAAGACAATGGCCGCGAAGGTGAGCGAGATCGTGCCCTTGTGCTCGTGGAGGAATTCCTTCTGCGACTCCGAGAGCCAGCCAGTCTTTTCAGGTTCCTGCTGGTCGAGTTGCTGTTGGTCGGGTTCCGCCACCACCTCGGCGGTCATTTCTTCGGGGGTCTCGGCCGCCGTCTCGGGCTCGGTCGCTGACTCGGCCGGCGCCTCTTCCGCTTGCGACTCTTCCCGGGGGGCCTGCCCGGCGGGCGGGCGTAGCGGGGTCACGTTGCTCTCCGCGGGTTCGTGATCCTCGGGAGCCGCGGCGGCCGTGTTGTCGGTGGGCGTGCTCATGTTGCCTCTATTCTACCATCGCGCGGGCCTTGAAAAGAACGGGATTTCGCGTAGTTGGACTCTTTCCGAAAACCCCGTTTTACGGAGCCCAGCCTACCAACCAGTCCAGTTTGCGGTCAACGTCTATGGAGTAACCATCGGCAGTTTTTACATCGCAAATTTCGCACCTCTCGCGAAACAGGATTCGCGCCTGTGCTGCTTGTACAGTCGTAATGCGCCAAGAAGCTTGAAATTTAAACGAATTAGCCCGATTGATGCGGTGCGTCTTGGAGCGCCGGTGCGTATGTAGGTATGCTCCACTCTCGCGGGTAACTGGAGCATCATGGTGGGCACCGACGAAAAAAAGATGATGAAGATCAGTGAGCTCGAGGAGCGCACGGGAATTCCGCGCGAGACGATTCACTACTACATCCGCGAGGGCCTGCTGCCCGCACCCATGAAAAAAGGCCTTCGTCTGGCCTATTACGATGAGAGCTACGTCGGTCTCATCGACCTCATCAAGAAACTCCAGGAAGAGCGCTACCTCCCGCTCGCGGTCATCAAGAATCTTTTTCTCGAAGAAAAATTCGACGTCGCCGAGCTTGAAAAGGCCTTCATCTCCGACCTCTTCGGCAAGACCTCGGCCCTTCGCAAATACGGTCCCGACCGCGCCGGTGAAGACCCGCGCGACGTGGCCCTTCCCAAGGACTACCTGAAGAAACTTGCGGGTTGCGGCCTGGTCTCCATGGCAAAGGCGGAGGGCAAGACCGAGCCCTCCGCGCTCGATTCGCGTCTGGCCCAGCTCTGCCTTCGCGGCGAGCGCCTGGGCTACACCACCGACCAGATGCAGCAGATCTCCCAGCGTGTCAGCGAGATCGTCGCCCTTGAGAGCGAGTCGCTCATCGGGATGTTGCGCAAGAACGAGACACCGCGGGAATTCGTCGCCTCCATGAAAGACCGTCAGTCCTTCATGGAGGACTTCCTGCTCTTCCAGCGCGCGCGCTACATCCAGGAAGCCGTCAACGAGTTCATCTCCGCGGCAGAGACAACGCGGGTAAAACTCGAAGACGCCTTCATCAACATCCCCTCGGAAGCCTTTCGCAAGCGTTACCGCATCGACGAGCAGATTGCCGAGCTGCGTACCAAGGCGCGCGAGGGAAGCTGCGAAAAACTCATGGACCGCCTGGGCTGGGCCCTGTTTCTGGGCGGCCATCACGACGAGCTGCTCGCACTCGATGTGCGCACCTGCTCGAACCGCTTCAAGCTGGCAGCCGCCTACGCGCAGGTCATGCGCGGCGACATCGAGCCGGCCGTCAAGTGGAGCGAGCGCGCCATCAAGAAGAGCGAGAGCGATCCCTTCTTCCTCGCGCTGGCCGGCGGGCTCTACATGCTCTTTGCCGCCCGCGCCGAGGGCTTCATCGAACGCACGGTGTGGGTCTCCAAGGGGCTCGACATGATCGAGTCGGCCATGGCAAAACCCGCGCAGAGTGCTTTCGACGACATGTGCGTGCGCTTTGTGCAGGCCAAGATCTTCCTGACGCTGCCCGAGCCCTTCGGTCGCACCGAGGAGGGGCGCAAGGCGCTCGAGCACCTTTTGCAGCAGCTTCGCGGCAAGGCGCGCGAGCGATTCGAGCCGAGTTTTGAGGGCGAACTGGAAATCTTCGAAGTCACGATCAACTACTTCCTGGCCGAGGCCGCGCGCATTGAAGGGCAGGACAAGAAAGCGGCCGAGTATTACCGGCGCGTGATCGAACTCGATCCGGCCAGCGATTTCGGCGCCAAGGCCTTCGTCCACCTGGGCGACCTGCGCTAGACTGCCCTGCCATGGAATCGGTAAGCGATTTTATTGAACTGTTGCGCCGCGTGGGGGACAGGCTCCTCGACTGGATCGCCCTGTTGCTCTATGGTCCGGGCATTGTGAAACGCATGAGTCGCCGGTTTGCCTGAAAAGCCGGCGCGGCCGGTGGCCATGGCAAACGACCCGCATCCAACCTATCTCTTGCTCAAAGAATTTCTCGAACAGCGCGAGGTCTGCGCGCGCGCTTCCTCACCGCTCAAGCAGCAGGCCAGCGTCCGCATCCTCTTCAGCGATCACGAAGAGATTTATACCTTTGTGCGTCACTCCTTCGGACCGCGTCTGGAACCCGGCGCGCCGCATGATCCGGACTTCACGCTGCGCCTGCCCACGGGCATGGTGCGCGCGCTGCACGAGCTTGAGAGTGAGGACATCGGCGAGTTCGGTGCCCTGGTAGTCGGGACGGGTCTCTCACAGGATCCGGAGTATCACCTGGGCGGCGCGATCCATGCCGGGTTCGGGCGCCTGTGGGCGCACGGTTACTTCGGGATCCTGCGCATGGGGGGCTGGCAGGTGGCGCGCGTGCTGGCCGCCAAGGGGCTGGCCAACATCCGCTCGCTTCGCAAGAAGATCAACGAAAACGTAAAGCCAGTCGACTAGATCATGTCGGTGTGGTCGTCGGGGGTCACGTCCCGGAATGTCGACCTGGGACGGCCGCCGTTCTTGCCGTTGCCGGTGAGCTTGAACTGGGCCACCTGTTCCTTGAGGGTGCCCGTGTTGCGGCGGAGCACTTCGACCGCGCGGTCCATGTCCATGGCATGGTCGAAGTTCTGCAGCGTGACGCGGTTGATGTCATCGACGAGCTCGCTCACGCGGGCGCAGGTGGTGACTTCCTTGCGCTGGGCGTCGTTGATGTAGCGGACCATGTCGTTGATGTTTTCGATGGCCTTGGTGATCTGCTTGGAATTGTGGGCCTGTTCCGAGGTGGTCTTCTTCACCATGCCGGCGATGTCGCGCATGCGCTCTCCGGCATGGAGGATGCGCTCGGATCCGCGGCTCTGTTCCTGGGTCGCCTTTTCGATCTGCTGGGTCATCCGGTTGACCTCGTCGATGGCGCGGGCGACGCGGATGGCCGACTCGCTCTGGCGCGAGGCGGTCGTGGCGATGTTGGCCACGCGCTCGGAAGCCTTGCCGGCGGACTGGAGAATTTCCTGCAACGCGCTGCCGGCACGGCTGGAGAGCTCGACGCCCTTCTCCACCGCGTCCGAGCCGCCGGCCATGGCGACGAGTGCTTCCTTGGCATTGACCTGCACTTCCTGAATGAGCTTCTCAATCTCGCGCGTATACCGGGTGGTCCGCTCGGCCAGGGTGGAGACTTCCTTGGCGATGACGGCAAAGCCCTTGCCGTGCTCGCCAGCCTGCGCGGCAATGATGCCCGCGTTGAGGGAGAGCAGGTTGGTCTGGTCGGCCACGTCGCTGATGTAGTTGAGGATGTTGCCGATCGACTCGCTCGAGACATTGAGCTTTTCGATGACCCCGTTGGCCTCGGAAACCGATGCGCGGATTTCCTGAATGCCTTCGATGGTCTGTTGCACGGCCAGGGCGCCGGCCTGCGCGCCGTTGGCCGCGCGATCGGAGATCTCGCGCGTGTCGGCGGCGTCCTTTTCCACGAGGCGGATCGCGTCGGTCATGGCCTCCATCGCCTGCGCGGTGTCGGCGGCGATCTCGCTCACGCTCTCGACGCTGCTTGCCACCTGACGGATGGAGGCGACCATCTCGGTCACCACGCTGGTGGAGTCATCGACCGAATCGAAGAGCTGCGAGACGCTGGTGGCGACTTCGTCGATGGTGGTCCCCATCTCAAAGATGTTGGTCGAACTCTCGTCAGCCGAGGAGGTGAGGACCTCGATGTTCTCTTCGATGGACTTGATCGAGGCCGAGAGGACGTTGACGTTTTCGGTTGCGTCCTTGGAGTGGCCGACCTGCGTTTCCGCGCCCTCCGAAACCTGGCCGGAGATCTCCGCCATCTCGCCCGTGGCGATCTCCACGCTCTGGGCGGAGCTGTCAATTGCCTGCACCGTCTGGCGGAAGCTGTTGAACATGACCGTGAGCGAGTTGGCCAGAAAGCCGATTTCGTCCTCGGAAACGATGCGCGTCATGGTGTTGGAGAGATCGCCGCCGCTCACGCGTGAGGCGACCTTCGCCATCTGATTGAGCGAGTGGGAAGAATCACGCGCGATCAGGAACGCGGTGAGCAGACAGACCAGGAACATGAAGGCGATCAAAACGCCCGATACCCAGATGATGTCCCACAGGCTCTGCCGAACGTCCGCGCCCCGGTAGAAGGTGCCCAGATACCAGGTCGACCCGTCGGGCCACGCAATGGCCGTGGCCAGGAAGATGTCCTGGGTTTCTGGCGACTCCACCTGAAGGAAACCCTGATCGGACGCCGCCGCGATGGCGTCGATCGAACGCTGGAGAATCCCCTCCGGCGCGTTCTGTGTTGAGCCGTAGTTGACCGTGCCGTCGGAGGAGAAGAGGTAGTAGGACTGGCCCACGCGATCTTCAACCTCACCGAGGTGTTCGGAGACGCGTTCCTTGAGGGGCACGATCTCCATGGGCGCCTCGGCAGCAGGCTGGGGCGTCGCGCCCCATGCGTCCGAGCCGGCCAGGTAGTCGTCGTACTGCATCTCGAACTCGCGCTGCTGCTGGCGTTCCTGCGAGAGGCGCTGCTCAATTTCGAATTCGCGGCGGATGCTGCCGATGCCCAGCGCGGTGGAGTTGAGAAGCTGTTCGCCCACCTCGCTGGTCTGGCGCTTGAGCCCCTCCCACGCCAGTAGCGTGTTGGAGGCGAAGAGGACCAGCAGCGAAAACACCACGACAAAGGAAATTGAAACGCTGAGCTTCGTCTGTAGGGTTGCAAATCGAAAGCGGGTGGGGAAGTAGGGCTCTTCGAGATAGTCGTAGAGCCGGAAGTAGTCGCGCTCGATCTGCAGTTTGAACAGGTGGTATTGATAGGGCGCTGCCAGGGCGCCCTCACAGAAAATACCCGCTGAGATGAACAGGTTCACGTGGTCGGGCAGGGCGGCGGCGATGCTCAGCCCGATGTACCAGAGCACGGCCGTGACCCACCACAGGGCCAGGGACATTCCCGCGCTCTTGAGCGGAAAGGCAACGAGTTCATCGAGTGCCTTATGGATTGTCGCGGAGTCGGGGACCTCGCCGTCGCGTTCAAGATCGATCGCGTGCGTGAGCACAGTGGTCGACTTAAGCGTCAGCCAGAATTGCAGGCCCATGGTGATGACCAGCAAGACGAGGATCATCAGGATAAAGCCTGAATTGTAGAGCCGCTCCGTCAGCCAGAAGCCGCGACCCCAGAATCCCAGCTCGCGCGGGCCGACCGTCGCTGCGAGCAGCGCGGCCAGCACGATGATGGCGGTCGAAGCCGTGTGGGAAGTCACCCACATCGACTTGAGACGCAACGGCAGCGTGTCGAAGATCTTCCAGATTCGCTTGATGAGAGCCTTCAACCCCAGCCCCTCTTTGGCGCGCGCGGGCGCGCTAGATAATTTCGTCCGGAATCAGCCGGCCGCCACAATTGATGCAGAGCTTCAGCCCCGGCCTGTTGCGAACGCCGCATTCGCGGCACAGCAGCTTGTCGCCGTCTTCGTCGATCTCAAGCGGCTCCTCGTCTTCCTCAACCGCGAACGTGCCGATCTTGTCAATGCGCAACCCGCAGGCGTCGCAAAACTTCTCATCGGTCGCATGGACGTGACCGCAATGGTTGCAGGTCACTCCCTTGCCCGCGGCTGCCGGCGCGTCGGGTTTCGGAACCGGGACGACCTGCGGATCGACCGGCGCGGCCTCGATCGAGTCGTCAAGGTCGACGAGCTCGAGCTCTTCTTCACCGACTTCTTCGAGGTCGAGATCGACCTCTTCGAGATCATCCAGTGCCGCGGCTTGCGGCGTGCCCACGGGGGAGGGGACGGGCGGCGGCAGGGTGTCGGGCACCTCCGGCGCTTCCCACTCCAGATCCAGCGTCGCGGGCGCGGCCGGCGCCTTGCTTGCCGCCGGTTGCTTCGCACTCTGTCCGGGAGCTGCGCCCGGGGCGTTGGGTCCGGCTTTGTGCGGGTCGGAACTCACGCGATTGCCTCACTGCCTGATTCTGAAAATGCTGTCCCGGAACCCGGTGGCATTCGGCCGGTTCCAGACTCAGGGAGCCGGCGCGATTGCCGCGACATTCAGACCGAAGACCATCGCATCACTCAGCCGCGAAAACTCGCCGCAACCATTCACGGGACAACTGGTGCGAACGTAGACGATATCACCGCTTCCGACCAGCACGTAGAGCGTGACCTGCTGGGAGTGCCCGCCCTCGCTGACGTGGAAAACGCGCTTGAGCCCCCGTCCGAACGGGGTGCGCACCTTCTCCTCTGCGCGCTGGGCGGCCATGCCCCGGCGGCGCACCGCGCCCGAGAGCGCTTCCATCCGTTCGGCGAGGATCTCGGCCACCGGAATGCCCATCTCCGCGCGGGGGGTGCGCTCGACCCAGAAGGTCCCGCCCGAGGGCTCGTGCAGCAGCTCGAAGTTGCGGCTGGGGACCAGGGAGCGGAACTCGGAGCGATCATGCTCGATGCGCCAGTCGACGGCCGGATCGGCCCCGCCAAGGCGCGGCAGCTTGATGTCGGGGTCGTCGAGCTGGAAGAAGTCCTGATAGTCGGGGGCGCGCAGGGCCGGCTCCCGGGAGCGGTGCTGGTTCTGGTGCGCGCGGGTGCTCGCGATGCGCCGGGGCGCGGCAACCTTCTTTCGGGCCGGCGCGTTGCCCGATTCCTCGGCCAGCAGGCGCACCAGTTCCGGGGAGGCGGTGCGCACATCTTCGCTTCCGTCGTAGAAAATGAGCCGGTCGAAGTGACCGTCGTAGTCTTCGTCGACTTTCTTGAACCAGGGTTTGCCGCCCTTGTAGGAGACAATGCGGTCGGGCTTGCCGTCGAAGTTCCGGTCCTCGCGCAGCTCGCTCATCCGGCCGTTGGTGAGAAGTTCCCACTCATCGACAACTCCGTCGTAGTTGCGGTCATAACGGATTTCGGAGGGAAGCTCGGTGCCCGGAAAATCTGCCCACTTGTCGGGCTTTCCGTCCCCGTTCTTGTCGAAGGAGCGGGTTTCGGCCCACGCGGGGCCGCCGGCCACGCTCAGGGTGGTGAGTGCCGAGAGAAAGAGGGCTGAAAAGACCA
>JAGRBM010000459.1 GCA_020434085.1 Chrysiogenia bacterium
GGGAAAATCCCTGTGCGGGCTCCCCCATGGCATGATGGTGGGCGTGCGGATCTCCCGCGCCGGGGATCGGGACGTTGGCGTAGAAAAGGAACCCGAAACCGACACTGGCGAGCGCCACGAGTGCCCAGGTCCAGCGCGGTCCCAGCGCGACGGCGGCCAGCGTCACATGTACGAGATAGAGCGCGCTGAAGGGATTGCTCGGTCCACCGCTCCAGTAGAGGAGCCCCGTCAGTGCGAGCGTGTCGAGGGCGAGCAACGCGCCGATCGTCCATTGGGGAAGCGCGCGGTCCTCGTCGCTTGCCAGCAGAGCGGTCGCCGTATTGGTTGCGGCAGTGAACGCAATCAGCGAAAGCAGCGCCGCCAGTGGCAGGGACACCCCGGCCGCATAGACGCCGAGCACGAGCGCGAGCTGCCCCGCCACGGCGCCCCAGCGCAGGCGAAGCAGCCACGCCAGCTTGATGCGATCGTCTGTTTCGAGTGTGTACAAGGGTTACCGGTGCTTTATGAATTTGCGGCTTGTCGTTTCGATTCCTGAAGCCAATGGACCCACTTTAGCACCTCCGAGCTGATGAATACCGGGGATGCGACCAGCAAAATGAGACCCCAGTCTCGGAGCGAGAGCGCCTCGGTATCCAGGAAGTGCTCGAGACCCGGCACGTGCACCGCGGCGACCTGCAATCCCACGTTGATGCTGACTGCGGCCAGCAGCCAGGTATTGGTGAAAAAGCCAATCTTTGAGAGCGGAACACGCAGCGCGCGGAAGTTGAAGACGTTCACGAGTTCCAGAATTACGAGGCCCGTGAACGCCGCCGTGCGCGCCAGTGCCAGTGAGTGATCGTGCTCGAAGTAATAGAAGAGCCAGAGCGTGGCGAGTCCCTCGTAAGTACCAAGCAGAAGGACCTGCACAATCGCCCCGCGGTGGAGAATGGGCTGGTCCTGCCTCCGGGGCGGGCGATCCATCACGCCGGTCTCCACCGGTTCGAGTCCCAGCGCAATGGCCGAGATGCCGTCGGTCACCAGGTTTACCCAGAGAATCTGCACCGGAATCAGCACCAGCGGCCCGCCAATCAGAATGCTCAGGAAAATGAGCAGCAGCTCGCCCCAGTTCGTCGTGAGCAGGTAGCGCACGAATTTCTGGATGTTGTCGTACTGGCGGCGGCCCTCTTCAACAGCGCCGACGATGGAGGCGAAGTTGTCGTCGGTCAGCACCATGTCGGCCGCTGCTTTGGCGACGTCGGTGCCGCGAATGCCCATGGCGATGCCGATGTCGGCTTTCTTGAGCGCGGGCGCGTCGTTGACGCCGTCGCCGGTCATGGCAACCACTTCGCCCTGCGCCTGCAGCGCGCTTACCAGGCGCAGCTTGTGTTCGGGCGTGACGCGGGCAAAGACGGCATCGGTGGTGACGATCTTCTTGAGCTCTTCCTCGCTGATCTCATCGAGCTCTGGTCCGGTGATGGTGTGCGCAACGGGAAGGCCAATTTTGTGGGCGATTGCGGTGGCGGTCCGCGGGGAATCGCCGGTAATCATGAGCAGGTTGATGCCCGCGGAGCGGCACTCGGCAATGGCAGCGGGGACTTCCGGGCGCGGCGGATCGATGATGCCCGCGATGCCCAGCAGGGTCAGTGCCTGCTCGGGTTCGCCGCCGTGGTCCAGGGTGATGTCTTCATCGAACTCGCGCCGCGCAAGCGCCAGTGTGCGCAGGCCGCGGTTGGCCATTGCTTCGTAGGCCTCCATGCTTTTCGCGCGAAGCGCTTCATCCAGTGGCTGAATTTCCTCGCCCACGCGGATGTACGTGCAGCGCTCGAGAATCACCTCGGGCGCTCCTTTCACATGGGCGATGCGCCGGCCGTCTTCGCGGACCAGCACGGTCATTCGCTTGCGTGAGGAATTGAACGGGATCTCGGCTTCGACTTCGGAAAGATCTTTTTCGTCGAGTCCCGCTTTGTGGGCGGCAACGAGCAGCGCGGCTTCGGTCGGCTCCCCGTAGCGCTGCCAGTGACCCTCATCGTCCTGGGTGATTCGGGAATGATTGCAGTTGAGGGCAGTATAGAGAAGCGCCATCAGGTCGCTGCGCGAGTCGGGCTCGATGACGGTATCGCCCGAATGAAACTCTCCGGCCGGGGCGTAACCGGTTCCTGAGACCTGCACCGCGCCGGCGGGCATCCAGAATTCCTCGACGGTCATCTCGTTCTGGGTGAGCGTTCCGGTCTTGTCGGTGCAGATCACCGAGGCCGCGCCGAGTGCCTCGGCCGCCTGCAGGCGACGGAGCAGCGCGCGGCGACGCACCATCGCGCGAATGCCCAGTGCCAGCGTGATCGTCACAACCGCGGGGAGACCCTCGGGCACGACCGCAACGGCCAGGGAAATGCCCGTGAGGAACATCTCCATCAGGGGCTTTCCGACAAGGAGCCCCGCGAGTACAACGATCGCAGTGACGCCGACGGAGATGTAGCCGAGTGTGCGCCCCAACTGGGCCAACTTGATCTGCAAGGGCGTCTCGTCGGTGGAGACTGTCTGGGTGAGTTCGGCGATGCGTCCGAATTCGCTGCGCATGCCGGTGCTCACCACCACGCCGCGGGCGCGGCCGTTGGTGACGGTGGTGCCCATCCAGGTCATGCACGCGCGCTCGGCAAGCGGCGCGTGTGCTTCGACGGGATCAAGGGACTTTTCGACGGAGTCGGACTCCCCCGTGAGTGAAGACTCGTCGGCTTTGAGTTGCAGGGTTTGGATCAGGCGCAGGTCGGCGGGAATGCGTGCGCCGGTTTCGAGCAGGACGATGTCGCCGGGAACCAGCTCGCTCGCATTGATGCGTTGCTCGCGGCCTTCGCGCAGTACCGTGCAGGTCGGCGAGAGCATGTGCTGGAGAGCTTCAATCTCACGCTCGGCCTTCCACTCCTGCACAAATCCAAGGATGCCGTTGAGAATGACGATGATGATGATGGAAATGCCGTCGCTGATCTCACCGATGACCAGAGAGATCGCGGCAGCCGCGGCGAGAATTCCGATGAGAATGCTGGCGAACTGGCGGGCAAAGACCTGATACCAACGAACCTTCTCGCCGGCCACCAGTTCGTTGGTGCCGTATTGTTCGAGCCGGGCGCGGGCCAGCTCGGGTGAGAGCCCGGTGGCCGGGTCGACCTCCAGGGCACGGGTCGCTTCTTCGGCCTCCAGCGTGTGCCAGACTCGGGTTTCGGGAATGTTTGCTTCTTCGCTCATCTGCGCCTATCAGGGCTGCGTGGCGGGAATGTGGCAGCGCAGTTGGCACGGCCAACTCTGCCATTGCCCCGTAACCCGCCGGAATCATGGCAGGTAAAGCAGGATTCTGCATCCATGGTTGCTGACAACACCCTCATTGACTGAAGAGTCAATTACCGGAATACTTCCCCATCATGGCTACCAAACGCCTCTCAAGCGCCAAGGGGCGCAACCGAAGCTCCAACAAAGCCGCTGCAGCGGAGAAGCGCAAGCTGATCCTTGACGCTGCGGTCAAGGTATTCGCACGCAAGGGCTACTACGGCTGCCGGGTCTCCGACATCGCCGAAGAAGCCAAGATCGCCTACGGCTTGGTCTACCACTACTTCAAGAGCAAGGAGGATGTGCTCAACTCCATCTTCCGTGAGCGCTGGGGTGTGTTCGTCGAGCTGCTCAAGTGGCTTGAGCAGCAGGAAATGCCGCTCAACGACAAGCTCAGCCGCATCGTCGGCGCGGTTCTCGAGGGCTATCGCCTCAACTCCGAAATGATGGAAGTGGTGGTCATGGAGATCGCCCGTAACTCGAAATTTTTCGACAAGACCAACGTCGAGCCCGTCAAGCAGGCCATCGGCTGCATCGAGGGCATGATCCGCCGGGAGATCGAGGCCGGGCGCATTCGGCCTGGAGTCGAGCCCCGCGTAGCGGCTTACACCTTCTTCAGCAATGTCGAGGCGCTGATGACCGGTTCGGTGCTGGGGGCTTTCGTGGTGAGCAACGCCGAGGAACAGAACCGCCTGCGTGACCAGGTGGTGGATATGTTCCTCCATGGAATCGCCCCCGAAGGCGCTGCCTGAACCGGCACAAAAGTTCATAAAATTGCTCTTTTACTCCCGGGGGGTTCCGGCTAGTACTTTCAATCGATGAGCGGGCCGCAACACACAGAGCCTTTGGGCGAATTCCTGGTCAAGAATGGCGTCTGCAAGGACGCTGAGATCGAGAAAGCCCTCAATGCCCAGGTTGTCTACGGCGGCAAGCTGGGCACCAATCTGCTCGAGCAGGGCCTGATCGACCTGCGCACGCTGGCCAAGGCGCTGGGCAAGGTTCACCACGTTCGCGCCCTCGATCCCATGCAACCCATTCGCATCCCCGAAACGGCGGTGCGCATGTTCCCGCCGCGCTTTGCCAAGCAGCACGGGGCCATCCCGCTCTCCGACGACGGCAAGAAGCTCTTCGTCCTGATGATGGACCCCTCCAACCGCAACACACTGGAGACCATCGCCAAGGGCACGCGCCGCCAGGTCTTTCCGGTGATCCTGCCGGAAGTGCGCCTGCGCCTGCTGCTCGAAAAGTATTACGGCATCCAGCAGGATCTTCGCTACCTCACGCTGGCGCGCAATCTGGCCGCCAACGACGGGCGCATCCCGCCGCCCGCGCCCGAGAAACAGGCCGCCGACGACGATGACTTGATGAGCGAAGAGGTCTTTCAGGAGCAGCTCTCCAAGATGGGGGGCGCTGCCGGCGCCGGCCTGCACGTTGTCGACCGCGAGCAGCTTGCCGCCGAGGCCGGCGCCTCGCCCGACGAGATCATTCCCGAAGAAGACGAAGTCCTTGAAATCGCCGAGGACGATCTCATCCCCATCGAAGACGAGGGTGAGGACGAAGAGTGGGCATCCTACATGGGAGAGGCCGCCGCCGAGCCGGTCGACCTGCCCGTGGATGCGACCTTTGAAGATTCGCAGGCCATTCTCGAAGCCGACCTCGAAGACGAGGAAGAAGAACTCCAGCCCATCGACATGCAGGAGGCGATTGCGCGCCTCGAAGCGGCGAAAAACCGCGACGACATCGCCAAGGCGATGCTGGCCCTGTGCCGCAATACCTTCCCGCGCGCGGTGCTCTTCCTGGCCCGCCGCGGCCGCCTCTCCGGCTGGGACGCCGCGGGCGAGGGCATCGACGTCCAGACCATCCGCAATCTGATGATCTCGCTCCAGCAGCCCAGCGCCTTTAAGCTGGTCTACGACACCAGCGCCCACTTCCTGGGGGCGATGCAGCCGGGCGAGATCAATGACGGCTTCATGAAGATGCTCGGCGGGGAGCCCCCGCGCAGCGTGTTCCTCTACCCCATCCTCTTCCGCGGCAAGGTGGTCAACATGATCTACGCCGATGGAGGGCCCGGCAAGAATGCGCCGGTGGACGTCTCGGACCTGCTGATCGTGGGGCCCAGGGTGCCCCAGACCTTCGAGCGCCTGCTTCAGCGCGCCCGGGGCAAGGGCTGAGCCACTTTCCCGCGATTTCCGCTCAGGCCGGGAAACCCCCGTAATCTTTGCAATACCGGGCCTATCTGGTATAGAAATCCCCATCCGAGCCATCTGGAATGGCGAAGCACGAGGAGAGGTCTGCGCCCATGAGCATGGACGTCGTTGGAAAACATTTTGCCAAGATCGAGCAGATGATGCAGCAGTTCGTCGAGGCGCAGCCCCTGGTGGCCAGCGTCTCGATTGTCGACGGCGACGGTGTGCTGGTGGGGGGCTATCCCAAGAACCCCGACGACGAGCTCTCGCTCGGCGCCATGGTTTCGGCCGCCACTGCCGCCAGCCCGACCATCGTGGGCGAGCTCAACTCCAACAAGCTCTACTCCATGGTGGTGCTCGCCGATAAGGGCGGCATTCTCTTCTACCAGCTTCCCGACAACCTGGTGCTGGCGGTCAAGCTGGCCAAGCCCGGCAAAATCGGTGCGCTCTTTGCCGCCTGCCAGGGCTTCATCAAGCAGGTGCTCTCGCTGCCTGTCTAAGAAAGAATCACCCACAAAAAAGGGCGCCCGATGGGCGCCCTTTTTTGTGGGTGATTCGCTCAGCCCCCGCGCCCCCTTCGGGGGAGCTGTCCGCTGGAGCTTTGAGGAAGCGGACTGAGGGGGTGTTGGTGCCAGCGCGCTGAAGATCTGAGTCGCCCTGCGACGTCCCCCCTCAGTCACCTTGCGGTGACAGCTCCCCCGGAGGGGGAACGGGGAAGGTGCATCTACCTGTTTGATGCAGTTTCGGTAGATTCTTTGAACCGCGCGGCCAAATTCTCGCCCCCATAGAGGGTGCGGTAGAGACCCCACGAGCGGTAGACCTTCTTCACATAGTTACGTGTTTCGTGAAAGGGGATCTCCTCGACGAAGATGTCGAGATCGAGATGCCCGTTGCGCTTCTTCCACTTCTCCACGTTGTGGGGCCCGCCGTTGTAGGAGGCGATCGCCATGACCGGATTTCCGCCGAATCGACGCACCAGTTTCGCGAGGTAGTAGGTGCCGAAACGGATGTTTGTCTCCGGATCGTAGAGACGCTCGGGATCGAAATCGCGCATCCGGTGGGCGCTGGCAATCTGCTCGCCGGTGGGCGGGATGATCTGCATGAGCCCGCGCGCGTCGGCCCACGAAGTGATTTGCGGGTCGAAGTGGCTTTCCTCGCGAATGATCGAGAGCACCAGATGCGGGTCGATACCGTTTCGGTGGGCGTACTGATCGACGAAGGTCGAGAAACCCAGCGGGTAGAGCACTTCCCAGTGGTCGCGGTTGTCCTCGGCGACGACCGGAGGGCGGCCCCCGTCGATGCGGAAGGCAAGGCGCTGGGCCGAGCGCCAGGCGCCCGCACGCTCGAAAAGCGGCACAAGTGCCCGCCAGGCATCCTTGCCCTTGTTGGCATCGGCCGCGCGGGAGAGTTCGTCCTCGGCTTCCCGGAGCAGGCCCAGCGCGATGAGCTCGCCGGCATTCTTGACCGCGCCGGGCATTTCCCACTGGTAGCGATCCACCTGCGCGGTGAGCCAGGCCTCGGACTCATCGACGACGTGACGTTCGGGCAGCGTGCGCTCGATGCCGCTTTCACGCTCGGAGAGCGCGACCAGCATGGAGTCGAAGGAACGCTTCTCCATCCACATGCGTGCGAGCATGCCGTAGTAACTGGCCGGGCGCTCCGAGAGAAGCAGCTCCATGTGGTTGCGCGCGGTGGGTTGATCATTGGCCATCGCCGCGGCGCGGCCCGCCCAGTAAATCGCGCGCAGGTACTCGTCGGAATCGGGGAAACGCTTGATCAGCTTGTCGAAAGCCGCGACTGCTTCGGCGTAGTCACCCTTGCGAAACTCGATCCAGCCCTCGTTGAAGTAGGCCAGCGGGACCCATTCCTTGTCATTGGGATACTCGTCGAGCAGGCGACCGAACAGGCTGACGGCCAGTCGATCGTTGTTGCTGATCTGCGCCAAGCGCGCCGCGGTGTAGAGGGCCTGCGGCGCGAGGGAGGAATCCGGCAGGTGTTTGACCAGCAGCAAATACTGCTTGATGGCCTGCGTGTTCGAGATGCGCGAGGCGATCTTGGCCAGGCGGAACCGGAAGGTGCCGTCCCTGTCGTATCCGACTTCGACGGCCTTGTTGTAGAGTCGCCGGGCCTTGTCGGGCTCTCCCATGGCTTCGTAGGTTTTTCCCTTCCAGGAAATGCCACCGATGTATTCGTCGGAAATGGGAATGCCGCGCTCGGGGGATGTTGCGCGTAGCAGTTCGTTGGCTTCATTGAGCGCGGCGTCGAGCTCGCCCGCGCGGTAGAGCTGCTTGACACGCGAGAGCTGTTTGGCCGGCGGCAGCGCAAGCGGACCCAGCCCGAGTTCCTTGCGCAGGGTGGCAATGCTCTCACCGGCTTCCATTGCTTCTTCGGTGCCGGCGTAGTCGGTGTGGAGCAGCTCGAGCATGTCGAGGGCTTCGCGTTTCTTGCCTGCACCGTCGAGCAGGCCGGCGATCATCTCCAGCGCCGGGCCGGGCTTTTCCTTGAACGCCGCGGAATCGAGCCAGTCGCTCAGGACCAGATCGGTGGCCAGTTCCGCGCCGGCGTCGCGATCGGGGTCGGTGCTCACGATTTCAAGAAGCAGGTAGAACGCCTGATCCTTCCAGATGGAATCGGGATAACGCGCCAACAGATCGGTCAGCGCAGTGCGCGCCTTGTCGGGATGTTCGAGTTGCACCTGCGCGCGCGCGGTGTACCAGAGCTGGTAATCGACCAGCCGGTCGTAGTTGAACGAGATCTTCTGGAGGTGCCCCAGCGCCTTTTCGGCATAGCCGTCGCGCAGGGCGAGCACGCCGAGCAGGAACTCCGAGCGATCGGCCTGCAGGTCCGGCTGTTCGAAGCGCGCCTCGCGTGTCTTTTCTTCAAGGATCAGGCGGGCGCTTTCGGGGCGGCCGTGCGCGACGAGCGTGCGTGCGCGATCGTAATCCTCTTCGCCGGTCACTCGTTCGGTGGGAATTTCCAGGTCGCTGGTGGGGAATCGGACTTCGTCGGGAACGCTGGGGGTTTTGTGCGCACACGAAGACCCGACGGCAAATGCCGTGACCGCCATCAGGGAAAGCATCCAGCGCTTGCGCGGCGTGCCCTGACGGGAACAACTTTTGGAGGCAGCCCGCATCATGTGGCGCCCTTGTGCGTACAGCTCTTTCCTCACCAAACTCACTCTCTAGTATTTATCCCAGCCGGGCGGCTTGCAACGTGCGCTGCCTCACGGCGGGGGAAACTGTCACAATCGGGGGTTTCCGAGCCATTCCGGTGGCTTGGCGGGCAGGGGCGTCTTGACAATCGCCGCGCCCGCCGGTACTGAAGTTCAGGTGTATTGATGCACGCCCCGGAAAACCGGGTGCGAAAATTCCCCATCGGGAGGGCGGCCACAGTGAGTGAGAAGCGAAACCGGGGAGGACTTTCCGGACTCCGTTACGACCTGCGCAAGCGCGGGGAGAAGCAGATGAAGGACATGATGAACAAGATGATGACGAACCCCGAGTTCATGAAGGCCGCCGGCAGTGCGATGACCCTGCTCTCGCGGGTCAATCAGGTGCGCGCCAAGGGCGTCAAACCGCTCGACGAAGTGCTTGCCGACCTCGACAAGCAGGTCGAGCGCTTGCAGAAGAAGGCCAACTCACTGGGCGTTCGTCTCGACGAGATCGAGCAGACCCTTCCCGAATAAGCACGATATATTCGAAATGAAAAAGGCCGCCCATCGGGCGGCCTTTTTTTTGTTGCTTGCTTGGGCTTACTGCACGGTGAGGGCGTCGGCCATGGCCAGGCTGCCATCCTCGGCGGGCTGCGCCTTGGTGAGCGCGGCCAGGTAGTTGCGCTGGTAGTACTTGTAGAAGTCCATCACGCGCGTGCGGTAGTTCTCCGGCACGCTGACGCCGTTGGCGAGAATGCCCTTGAGGCGGTAGGGCCCCAGGTTGTAGGCCGCCAGCGCCAGATCGTTGCGCTGGTAGATCTGCTTCATCTCGCTGAGGTAGGCGATGCCGATCTTCACGTTCTTGATGGGATCGGTCAGCGACTGGGGGCCTTCCCATTCGATGCCGATGCGCTCGGCGACGGCCTTGCCCACGAAGGGACGTACCTGCATCAGGCCCAGCGCGCCGACGAAGGATTCGGCGTGGGTATCCCAGTAGCTTTCCTGGCGGATGACCGCGAGGGTGAGCAGGGGGTCGACGCCGCTCAGCCGGCTCTTCACGTAGATGATCTCGGCGAGTTGCGTGCGGGTATCGGCGTCCAGATAGTCGAGCTTCTCGTCGAGCATGGTGCGAACCAGCTCGAACTTGGTGCGCTCGCTCTTGGAGAGAACCGCACCGTGAATCGCCTGCATGGAGGAAAGGCGCTCGCGCGCCGCCTGGCTGACGGCGCGATGGCCGAGCAGTCCGGTCGATTCGGCAAGTATCAGAATCAGCGCCAGCGCAGCGATGCTGATGAGCCCGTAGGCGCGAATCACGCGCTGGGACCAACGGTAGCTGTGATCGGAATGGGCGTTTGAACGGGATCCGGTAATCCGGGCGCTCAATATTTGGAGGACGTTCAACATGTCTTGCTCGTTGCTGTTTGCGGCCCTCTGAGGCGGCCGCGACCCTCGCCCTGCTCCCCTTTCCTACGCACATTTGATGCCGTGGGAGCGATTCGGGACTCAAAAATTCGCCGCATTGCGTCAGCAAAATCGCAAACCTGCTGAAAATACTGGACTTTCATCGGAATAAATCAGCAGTCGGGGTGCGATGTCCGGGCAGGCGAGGTCGCTGAAGTGTCACCCGGAGTTGACGCAGTGTGTAGTAAATCACTGGAATTGCCGCCCAGGTGTCGCCTCAGCTTGTCGGCAACGTGCACCAGATTGGTGCGAAGTGCGGCAATTCCACCCTGAAATGAGAGGCTGAGGGCCTCGGCTTCATCGATGCCCATCAGTGCGGCGTCGGTCATCTGATCCAGACGGCACTGCAGTTCCTCAGCGAGGGCGGCGGTGTTTTCCCGCGCGGCCTCGAAAATCCTCAGGGGTTGTGTGCTGGTGGTGTTCATGGCGCAAAAACCAAACCGGGGAGGGGTCCTCGGGAGGACCGGCCTCCCCGGCTCGGGATCGATGCTGCGTCCCTTAGGCGTTGGCGCCCTGGGACTTCGTGGTGCGCTTGCGGGTGCCGGCCTTGGCGCTGGTGGCAAGCTTGTTGACCTTGCGGGCCAGCTTCTCGACGCGGTCGCTCAGGTCCTCGAGCTGACCGGCAGTCGGGAGGCCGATGGCGTTGACGACGCGCTCAACGCGCTCGGAAACCTGGTCTTCGAGATCTTCGCGCGAGTCACGGACGCGATCGAGCAGCGACTCAAGGCGCTCACGGCCCGGCTCGAAGCGCTCCATGCTCTCGTCGACGAGGCGACGAAGCTCGTCCTCGACACGGGTGAGCGCCTGCTGGGCGGTCTCAAGGCGCGTACGCGCGAATTCGTTGATGGCATCGACTTGTTTTTCCAACATCTTAATCTTTCCCTCTGCTTCTCTGTGAGAGTTTCACTTCCCCATTTTCCGGGGGGTTCTGTTCTGAAACTGGGCGGCCTGCGAGATGCTTGTCCGAGTTGATGGGTGCGCCGCGGGTGGTGTCCGTCGCTTGCTGTGGAAACAGCTTCCAGCGATGAACTGCGGCTCATGATAGACACGCCGCGTCATCCCGTCAAGGAAAAAGTAACACGTCGCGTCAGATTTTGATCTCGAAGGAATAAAAAGGGATTAAATTTCAGTGGGTTAGGCAGTACGCGTTTGTACTACCAGTCTTCGTCTTCCAGGGCCTGCTGCTTTTCTTCCAGCCATTTTTCCAGCGCCATCCGGTCGAAGCGCAGCTCCTCGCCCTCCCGGCGGTAGGGGATGAGCCCCTCCTCGGCCCAGGCGGTAATCACCTGCTCGGAAACCCCGATCAAAAGGCCCAGATCGGCGGCCGTGAGGACGTTCTGCATTGGTTGCTCCTTTTGCCCCGGGTGCGGCGTCGGCAAGCCCGCCCCACTATAGCGGATGGCCGGCCCGGCGGGCGAGGCCCGCCCGTCTTGGAAGGCCCGGGCCGGCCCGTTATGCTCTTTGCCTGCGGGGCGGCCAGTGGAGCCCTCCCTGCCCGGAGTTTTTCAGTCATGGCCCGACGCGCGGGAGTTGCCGACATCTTCAATCTGCTTCGCCAGGACGGCGAGGCGCGCCGCCAGAGCATGCGCGATCTGGTGGACTCGCTGGCGCCGGGCCTCAACGCGCGGATCGAGGCCTTTGAGCGCCGCGCGCGCGAGGAAGCCGCCCGTTTCAACTCCGGCCAGAACGTCAACGACCCCCAGGCCGAGGCCATGGTCGACATGCTCTACGCCTATGTGAAGGGTCTCGAAGAACGCCCCGGCCCCAGGAGCCTGATTCGCAAGCGGGGGCTGAAGATGCTGCGCAAGGTTGTGGTGGAAGTCGAACTCTCCCTGCTTCCCCAGCGCAGCGAGGCCTTCAAGTTGCTGGGCGTCGAGCGCACCGAGAGCGTGGCCACCATCAAGACCAAATTCCGCACCCTGGCCCGCCGCCATCACCCCGATCTGCCTGGCGGGGATCATCGCAAGATGCAGGAACTCAATGAGGCCTACACCCTCATCATGCGGATGAAGGGCGAGAACTAGGCGCGTTCATTTTTCCACGTACAACAAAAAACGCGGCCCGGTGGGCCGCGTTTTTCTTTTTTTCTGATTGAGCCGGGTCAGTCGCTCGAGGAGCTGTCGGAGCTGGACGATCCGCTGCCGCCGCCACTGCCGTAGCCGTCGGCGTACCAGCCGCCGCCCTTGAGGGAGAAGTTGGCGTTGCGCGAGATGAGGCGCTTGACCTCCTGGTCGGGGTGCTTGGGGCAGGTTTTGAGCGCGTCTTCTTTCATCGACTGCTGCACTTCGAAATGGCCGCACTTGGGGCATTCATAGTCGTAGGTCGGCATGGTGTTCTCCTCAGGCACTCCAACTCAGGGAGGATTCCGGCGGCTTGCGCGCGTGGGCGCCCGCCCGGGAAAGCGGGTTAAAGATAAGCGCGAAAATCCTCCGGTCAAGGCTTTTTGCCCACCCTTTGACACGGCGCGCCCTTGGTGCGAATCTTGCGCGCCTTCCGGGAGAATCGAAAAAACCCGGAAAAGATTACAGAAACAGGGGAATTACGCCCGTGGCCGCACCCGTCAAGCTCAAGCCGCTCCCGAAAAGCTCTCCCGTAAAGGGATTCACCTTCGCCCATCTGGCGGGGGGGCTGCGCTATTCGGGCCGTGCGGACATGGCACTCATCGTCGCCGATGAGCCCTGCGTGGCAGCCGGCGTGTTTACCCGCAACCAGGTCGCGGCCGCGCCGGTGGTCGTGTCCAAAGAGGCCCTCAAGAAGGCGCGGCTTCACAAGGCCGTGTTCCTCAATGCCGGGCGGGCCAATGCGGGCACCGGACACGAAGGTGAAAAAGACGCGCGAATCGTCGCGAAGAGTTTTGCCAAAGAGCTCGGCTGCAAGGCCGAGCAGATCCTTCTGTGCTCGACCGGCGTGATCGGCCAGCGCATCGATGCGCACAAGATCGTGGAGAAAGTTCCCGCGATTGTGGGCGGGCTTGGCGCGAAGGACTTCCCCTCGCTCGCTCGCGCGATCATGACGACGGACACCTTTCCGAAGTTTGCGCGCGGTACCTTCAAGGCCGGCGGCAAGACCTACACTGTCGCCGGCATTGCGAAGGGCTCGGGCATGATCGCCCCGAACATGGCGACCATGCTCTCGGTGGTGCTCACCGACGCGCCCGTCTCGCGTGCGCCCATGCAGAAGCTGCTCAGGGAAGTGACCGACACGACCTTCAACGCGATTACCGTCGACGCCGACACCTCGACGAACGACACGCTATTCATGCTGGCCTCGGGCGCGGCGGGTGGCGCGATCATCGGTGCGGGTAGCCCCGCGCTGGGCGCGCTGCAGGAAGCGGTGCGCAAGGTGTGCCTGGATCTGGCCAAGCAGATCGCGATCGACGGCGAAGGTGCGACCAAGTTCGTTGCAGTGACCGTGAAGGGCGCAAAGAACCTCGCCCAGGCGCGCGACGCGGCGAAGACCATCGCCGATTCGCCGCTCGTGAAAACTGCCATGGCCGGTGAAGACCCCAACTGGGGACGAATCATCGCCGCGGCCGGACGATCGAAGGCGACCATCAACCAGTTCGACTACGAGCTCTACTTCGACAAGGTGCGGCTGGTTGGTAAGGGCAAGTACGCTGGCATCGCCGCCGAGAAGAAGGCCAACGCAATCATGAAGAAGGCCGAGTACGCCATCACGCTGGATCTCAAGCTCGGCAAGGCGGAAGCCACCTTCTACACCTGCGACCTGACGAAGGACTACATCTCCATCAACGCGGACTACCGGTCGTAGGAATCATTAGCCATTGCATGTAGGGGCGGGGTCTACCCGCCCCTTTTATTTGGAGCGCCATGAAAAAGGGCGGGTAGACCCCGCCCCTACGTTTCGGATTGCTCTGCGAGCGTCACTTCCCGTACCCCTCGTCGTAGAGGGTCTGGAGAATCCGTCGCGTCGCGTCCGAGCGGTTGAGCGTATAGAAGTGGATACCCGGCGCGCCCTTGTCGAGGAGCTCGCGGCACTGCTGCGTGGCGTGTTCGACACCCTTGGCGAGTACGGCCTCGGCGTCGTCCTTGATAGTTTCGAGTTCGCCCAGCAGCTTGTCTGGAATCGTGGCGCCGCACATGCTGGTGAAGCGCTTGATCTGGTCGACGTTCAGGATCGGCATGA
>JAGRBM010000460.1 GCA_020434085.1 Chrysiogenia bacterium
AGTGGAGCTGGCGCGAAGATGGGAGCGACGACTGGCGGGCAAGTCCGGACATGTCGCGCTGGTGGAGCATGTCGGGTGTCGGCACGCACATGCTCGATCAGATCCTTTGGTTTCTCTCGCCGGGTTGCGGCGAGGTGGTCGAAGTCGCCAGCGTGCTGTCGCGGGAGAGGTGGGGCGGACCACACGACGAGACAGCGGTCGTCGCGCTGCGTTTCGAATCGGGCGCCACGGCCGAGTTCTGCTCCTCGGTTCTGATCGATGCCCCCTCGCGCTTCGAACTCTACGGCAGCGAAGGCTGGGTCGTGGGACGCGACGTGGTGAGCGAGGGTGGCGCCGGCTCGGTGGAGAGCCGCCATGGAGCGATGGCCTTCGAGCCTGCGGACCCCTACCTTGGGGAGATCGACGATTTCGCGAGGGCCGTCCGAGACGGGCGCCCGCCCGAGGTTGACGGTCACATGGGCCGGCGAAACTGCGCGCTGATGCTGCGCGCCATCGGCTGACACCAGGCAACGCGGAGGCTCCTCATGCTGTTTCGTTGCGCCCGACATGCTCCTGAGCAGGGCCATGGCCATGGAAGGGCTTCCGCAAAGGGCGCGAGAAACAGGCGCATCGATATCCACTGCCATGTCTATGTCGCCGAGGTCGAGGCGCTCCTGCCCGACGACGACGATGGGGCGCAGGATGCCATCGGGAGCCTGACCGATCGCATCAATGCCGAGCAGCACCGCCTGACACTGCCGGCGCTCACCGATCCCGAGGTGCGGCTGGCCGACATGGAGCGGCAGGGGATCGATATCCAGGTGCTTTCGCCCGCGCCGTTCCAGTATGGCTATCACCTTCCCCCGGAAACCGGACGCGAAGTCGCGCGTACGATCAATGAGCGTATTGCGACGCTTGCCGAGGGCCATCCAAGCCGCTTCACCGCGTTGGGCACCGTGCCTCTGCAGGAGCCCGGCATGGCCGTGGCCGAACTCGAGCGCTGCGTCACCGAACTGGGCATGAAGGGGATCGAGATCGATACCCGCGTCAACGGCCGCGATCTGACGCGGGTGGGGCTTGAGCGCCTGTTTGCCCGGGCCGAAGAGCTCGGCGCCGTGCTCTTCATGCATCCCATCGGCACCAGCATCGCCCAGCGCATGGACGACCACTACTTTCCCAACCTCCTGGGCCATCCGATGGAGTCCGCATTGGCTCTTGGCCATCTTGTCTTCGACGGCTGGCTTGCACGACATCCCGACCTCAAGCTTGTGGTCGCCCATGGTGGCGGGTTCCTTCCCGCCTATTGGGGTCGTCTGGATCATGCCTGGAGGACACGCGCCGACTGTCGTCAGAACATCGACCGGGAGCCTTCGCACTATCTCCGGCGGGTTCACGTCGATACGGTCGTTTTCGACGCGCTGGAGCTCAGGCATCTGATCGAGGCATGGGGGCCTGAACGCGTGCTTCTGGGGACGGACTATCCGTTCGACATGGGGGAACCAGACCCCGTTGGCCTTCTTGGTCGGGTCGATGGACTTACCGCGTCAGCCCGTGCCCTGATCGAGTGCGGCAACGCCGCCCGTCTGCTCGGAATGCCACAAGCGGTGACCTGAGCCTTGCTGGTGTCTCAAGGCGATATGAACGGAATTCCTCCCTGCCTAGGCAGGACAAGGGGAACCGGAAGCAGTCAGGCAGAATTCAGATCGAGGGCCGTTGAACGCTTTCCCGCATTGCCCCGAGGACTTCCCGTTCGGCTCCCATGCAAATCAGATCGTTATCGCCAGGAGCGTCAACTCTCGGTGTGAGCGGGCCCTGATTTTGGCCGGTTTGGGCTGGTCGCGGTAACCAACCCCATCAGTTCTCCCGGCCCTTCGGATGTAACTCGACTGTGGTTGGCAGAGTTGGTTGCCAACGCATGCATCCCCGTGGGGACGCCATTTCTTCAGCCATGGATTCTGCGCATTGTTCGCCATCCCATGCCGGCTGGCGTCGTGGACCTGCTGCGTGCCGTCAGTCCTGCATGGCGCTGCGGACGAGGTTGGCGAGGTGCACCGTGCCGCCGTCCCAGTAGGGCGAAAAGCGGCCGCCGTCGTAGGCGGG
>JAGRBM010000461.1 GCA_020434085.1 Chrysiogenia bacterium
AGTGTGCGCATGAGGTCTCCATCGTTTGCGGGCATTGATGGCGCAAACGCTACCACGAGCACCCTGCCCGTGCGAGCCGGGCCCGGGGGCATGAAGGAGATTTAATTGCGCGGCGCGTCTTCGGGGAAAGCAAAAGTCCCGTCGGCGCCGGGCTCGAAGGCCACGGCCGCGACGACGGCGCCGGTATTGAGCGGGCCGTAGATGTGGGGGAAAAGCTGCTCGTCCGAGGGCTTGTCCGCGGCGTCCGGGTCGGGGTGCGCGGGCGCCTCCCACTTGAGCTCGCTCGTGAGCTTTTCCGGATCGATGCACAGCAGTACGAGGCCGCTCTGCCCCTTGAGGAAAGCATTGGAGACGGGGACCACCTGCGCAGCGGTGGAGCAGTGAAGGAAGCCCTCGGCCTCCAGGCTTGCCGCCACGTAGCTGCCGCCGGCCTGCGCCGCGCGCCAGTCTGCGCCGGCGGCCATGTGGTAGATCAGAGACACAAACAGCTTCCCGAAACCAACGTAACGCCCAACTTCGTCCTGAGCTTGTTGAAGGATTGAACGGGCTATGCCCGTGACTAGCTGGCCAGGCTCGCGCGCTGCTTCTCGGCGCGGCGGCGCTCTTCAAAGTCGAGGACCGTCTTGCGAATGCGCACGCTCTCGGGCGTGACTTCCACGAGCTCATCATCGGAGATCCATTCGAGCGCGGCATCGAGGCCCATGATGCGCGGCGCATCAAGCACGACGGTCTGTTCCTTGTTGGCGCTGCGGTGGTTGGTCACGTGCTTGGCCTTGGTCGGCTTGCAGGGAAGGTCACCGGGCTTGGCGCACTCGCCCACGATCTGACCGGTGTAGACCTCCTGCATGGGCTTCACAAAGAGCGTGCCGCGGTCCTGCAGGTTCTCGATGCTGTAGGCGGTGACCGGACCATTCTCCATCGCAACCATGGCACCGCGGCTGCGCGCGGCAATCTCGCCTGCGTAGGGCATGTAGCCAATGAAGCGCGAGGCCATGATGCCCAGACCGCGCGTGCTGGTCAGAAACTCGTTGCGGTATCCGATGATGCCGCGCGTGGGGATCTTGTATTCCAGGCGAATGGTGCCGTGGCCGCTCACTTCCATGTTCACGAGGTCGCCCTTGCGACGCGCGAGCGATTCAATGACGGAGCCCTGGTATTCCTCGGGCACATCGATGAAGAGCATTTCGAGCGGCTCGAGCAGCTTGCCGTCCCCGTCGCGCTTGGTGACGACTTCCTGGCGGGACACGCAGAACTCGAGGCCCTCACGGCGCATTTCCTCGATGAGGATGGCCAGGTGCAGCTCGCCGCGGCCCGAGACCTTCACGCCGTCGGCGCGGCCGATGTCTTCCATGCGAAGCGCCACGTTGACGCGCAATTCCTTCTCGATGCGGGCCTTGAGCTCACGAAGCGTCACCGCCTTGCCTTCCTTGCTGGCAAACGGGCTCGTATTCACCAGGAAGAGCATGGAGACCGTGGGCTCTTCGATGTCGAGCGGCGGGAGCGCCGGGTCGGCGAGCGAGGGGACACTGATCGTGTCACCGATGTCGAGGTCCTTGGGACCGGCAAACCAGATGATGTCGCCGGCCGAAACCTCTTCGACTTCCTTGAGGTCGAGTCCTTCGGTGATCCACAGGTGGGAACTGCGCATGTTCTCCTTGCCCGTGACGTCCCACTCGCCCTCTTCCTGTTCGTAGCTGCGCCATTTGGTCATGGTTCGGACGAGCGGATCGCCCACCTTGTGCGCGCCTTCGAGCACGCGGCCGCAACCGATACGGCCGATGTATTCGTTCCAGCCAATATTCGTGACCTGCATGCGGAAGGGCGCGTCCTCGATGACGTCGGGCGGCGGAACATTCTCGACGATGGTTTCGAAGAGCGCCTCCATGCCGTTTTCGTGTTCGTCCTTGTCCAGGTCGCGCACGAACCAGCCGTTGAGGCCCGAGCCGTAGAGGATCGGGAAGTCGGTCTGTTCATCGGTGGCGCCGAGTTCCAGGAAGAGATCGAAGGTCTTCTCCAGCGCGGCGTCGGGCTCGGCGTTGGGACGGTCCACCTTGTTGACGATAACGATGGGCTTGAGACCAAGACGCAGCGAGCGCATGAGCACGTAGCGCGTTTGGGGCATGGGGCCCTCGTTCGCATCGACGAGCAGCAGTACCGAGTCGGCCATGGAGAGCACGCGCTCGACTTCGCCGGAGAAATCGGCGTGCCCGGGCGTGTCGATGATGTTGATGTGGTAGCCGTTCCACTGCACGTTGCAGAGCTTCGAGCGGATCGTAATGCCGCGCTCGCGCTCGAGTGCGTGGGAGTCCATCACGCGAGATTCCACCTGGGCGTTCTGGCGGAAGGTCTGGCAGGAACGGAAGATCGAATCGATCAGGGTGGTCTTGCCGTGGTCAATATGCGCGATGATCGCGAGGTTGCGGATTTTCGAAGCGTCGGTCGTCATGTCCAGTTGCACTTTTCTGCCCGGGAAATCCTCCCGTGGGCCGGGCCTGTGTAGCCGGTTTTGGGCAAATATGCGAGCTCGCCCCCGGGAAATTGCGTTTTTCGCCACTTTTCGTTTTTTCAGGGGCGGGGCCCCACCCGTCCGGGCGGCGTGCTACCAATCGGGGACGTGAAAATGCCGTTCAAATCCCTCTCCGCCCTGCTGGGAGCCCTTCTCCTGACCCTGCCCTTTGGCGCAGACGCCGCGCCCCTGGAGCAGCCCGCCGGGTCGGAGCTGATGGCCACGGTGGAAGCCCTCTCTGACGCCTGGACCAACCGCGGGCGCAAGTGGGCCGTCGAGGACCGGATCGAGGAGCTGGGGCTCTCGCCCTACCTTCATACCGAGTGGATCGACTGGTTCACCTTCCACGAGAACCTGATTCTGGAGATCCCCGGCAGCGGCGACGAGATCGTCTACGTCACTGCCCACTGGGACAAGGTCGACACCAACCCGCTGGCGCTGGCCAGCCTGCTGGTGAACGGCGCCCTCGATGAGCTGGTTTCCTGGAGCTATTTCACCGACGGGGCCCTCGACAACGGCACGGGCGTGGCGATGGTGCTCGCGCTGGCCAGGCATTTTGCGGGGCGGGAGAACCACTACACCTACCGCTTCGTGCTCACCGGCGCAGAGGAAATGGGCCTACGCGGCGCGCGCGCCCACGTCGCGCGGCTCGATCCCGATGAGGTCGCCCGCATTGCCTTCGCAGTCAATCTCGACACGCTTGCCCGCGCCGGCACGCGCGACTGCGTGATGAGCGACGTGAGCGACGCGCACCTGATGCAACGCCTGCTTTATGCGGCACGCGACTCAGGCGCCTCCATCGGCACCGAGAAACTGCCCGAAGGCGCGTCCAGCGACCATGCGCCGTTTGCTCACACGAGTTTCTGGTA
>JAGRBM010000462.1 GCA_020434085.1 Chrysiogenia bacterium
AAGGCCTACAACGCCGCCTTTGCGGTGCTCAACTACATGCACCTGCATCAGAAGGAACTCACGGCCGACCTGGCGGCCAACCGCACCATGCTGACCGATGCCTTCGACCATGCGCTGGACGGGCTCGCCCCCGACGTGGAGATCCTCTCGCTGGTGATCGCGTGGTACTCGGCCTATCTGGCGGGCGATCAGGACATGGCCCCACTGGCGGCCGAGCAACTGGCCGCGCAGGTACGCCACCGCAGCCCGCGCGTGCGGCTCATCATTTCATGGGGCCTTGCGCGCATGCAGCTCATCGCGCCGCCGGCGCGCGCGGGGCTTCGCGAAAAACTCCTGCCGGCCGAATCCGATGAACGCGTGCTGGAACTGCTTTCCGCTGTTCACGACGGCCAGGGCCGGCCCGGTCAGTTGCAACTGCTCTTCGGGATCCGTCCTCAGATGCCTCATCCCGGGCGTGGAAACCAGAACCTGAACTGATGAAACGAATTTTTCTCATCCTGAGCCTGCTCGTACTGGGCATGAGCTGCGCCAAGCATCCGGTGCCCGATTCGCCGCGGCGCAAGGCGTTCCAGCCCCAGCTCCTGTTCGAGGGGTACGTCACGCTAGACGGTCGCAAGGTGAAGGCGATCTTCGTCTTCGAGAACGAGAACCTGCGCTCGGGCTCGCGCGGATATCCCGACGGCGGATTCGGCGTGAACGTCGAGGACCAGAACCTGCCGGTGTTCCGTCAGGTGGCAGTGCTGCTGGAGACCGGCGAGCTCTATTACAACGACGTCCTTTACGGGGCCGACGACGCGCAGGCCCTTCGGCGCGGCAAGCTCGCCCCGGCGGAGATCCAGGCAGAGGCCACGCCGGGAACCATCTCGCAGTTCCGCTTCACACCCAGCCGCAACGTGCTCAGCTCGCTCGATACCGGTTTCGAGATCACGGCGCGCGTTGGTGGCAAGAGCGCGCAGATGGTGCTGCCGCCGCTCTATGAGACCTCGCTCTACGCCCCGTATTTCGTGGAGTCGCGCTCGAAAGACCAGGCGGCCTCAGGCAACACACCGGGCTTTGTTTACAGCGCGGCCAGCGGTGCCTCGGGCGCTGCCGGCTACAACGGCGGGCGCGGCGGGGACGGTTATCCCGGCGCCAACGGCTTCAGCCCCGGTCAGGGCGGTGGTAGCGGTGGCAACGGCGGGCCCGGCGGCGGCGGTCAGCGCGGCTACAACGGCCAGGCGGCCTATGGGCTCGGGCAGAACGGCGGCGCCGGCGGCAATGGAAGCGCGGGCGGCCCCGGCGGCAACGGCGCGCGCGGCGGCAACGCAGGGCCCAAGGCCCAGAACGGCTCGCGCGGCGCCGACGGTGAAGAGGGCGAGGACGGTCCCCGGCTCACGGTGACGATCAAACCGATCTTTTCGCGCTTCTATCCCGATGAAGAACTCGTCTACATGCACGTGCGTGCCGACTGGTACGACATCTACAACCGCAAGTACAAGAGCGATGAGCTCAACTACATCTTCCACAAGAACCAGAACTTCTCGGTCACCAGTGAAGGCGGCGACGGTGGCAAGGGCGGCGACGGCGGCCACGGCGGTCCCGGTGGTGGCGGCGGCGCGGGCGGCAATGGCGGCCAGGGCGGCAGCGGCGGCGCGGGTGGCAACGGCGGCGCGGGTGGTCCGGGCGACTACCAGCGCGGCATCTCCCCTGGGCAGCAGGGCCGCGGCGGCAATGGCGGTCGCGGGGGCAACGGCGGCAACGGCGCCAATGGCGGCAGCGGCGGTGTCGGCGGCAACGGCGGCCCCTCCGGCGACGGCGGTGACGGCGGCGATGGCGGCCGGATCAACGTGACGGTTTATGGCAGCGACGGTTTCTACAACGCCGTACGCGGCGCGTTGACGTTTAGAAGTGTCCCCGGCAAGGGCGCCCCGGCGGGAACGCCGGGCTCGGGCGGCGCGGCGGGCTCCGGCGGTCGCGGCGGCTATGCGGGCGCCGGCGGCTCGGGCGGCTATGGTGGTTCGGGCTCTCCCTCGGGCAGCTCGGGATACTCCGGCAGCTCCGGCAGTTCGGGGAGCTCGGGATACTCGGGATCGAGCGGGTCGCCCGGCTCGCGCGGGCAGCGCGGTGATGACGGCGATCCGATTCCCGTTTCGTGGAATCGAAACTAGAAGGGAAGAGACTTTGAATAACAGCTTCAGCAAACTTGCGCTTCTGGTCGGCCTGCTGTGCATGGTGGGTGTCTCGGCCTGCGCGATCAAACCCGGTGACATGCGCGGCAAGTCGGTCGAGTGGATCGACAAAACCATGCAGAAGCGTGAGAAGCTCAAGATGCCGGTGCAGCAGGCGGCCGTGCAGGAACTCGCCAAGATCGGCGATGAAAACGCGCTGCAACTGCTCATCGACCTGAGCGAGGACAAGGATCCCACGCTTCGCGGGGAGGTGGCACTCGCGCTCGGGCGCGTCGACAACCGCGACGCGGTGGTGCGGCTGATCCAGATGCTCGGGGATTCGGACTCGGCGGTGCGCCGCAAGGCCAGCTCCGCACTGCAGCGTCAGCTCGACAACGCGGCCGACGCATCGGTGGCGGAGCGCATGATGCGCGAGGCCGACATCAACCGTGATTTCCGCATTCGCCTGGAATGCATGCGGCTGATCACCAGCTTCGAGCCCGAGGGGCTGGCGGAGCTGCTGGTGCGCCGCGCGGCAAAGGACGAGAGCGCCGAAGTGCGCCGCGCGGCGGCCAAGTCGCTCGGAATGATGGCCGATCGGCTGAGCGCGCCGCAGAAGAAGGCCGCGCACGAAGCGTTGAACAAACTCAAGCATGCCGACCTGGATTCCTCCGTGCGCGCCGCGGCCTCCAGCGCCGTTGAGAAGATCAACTACCACGTTGTGCGCACGGTGGGCGTGGTGGGCCTTGAGAATCGAACCGGCATCGCGGGCTTCGACCAGTTCTGCGAGGACGTGGCCGACATCATCTCGGCGAGCCTGGCGCGCGAGCGCCTGGCCACCGTGGTGGAGCGCCGCCAGCTCGGCACGGTTCTGAGTGAGATGGCGCTCCAGCAGATGCTGGGCATCGACGACCCCGATCAGGCGGTCGAGCTCGGAAAACTGCTGCAGGCCGATGAAATTGTATTCGGCACGCTGCAGGGAGACGGCAATCAGGTGACGGTCATCGTCAAGCGCGTGGACGTGGTTTCGGGCGTGTTGCTGCAGGGCGTGAACATTACGGGCTATGCACTCGATCTCGAGCAACTCAAGCAGAGCGTCGCCCGCAAGGTCGTGGTGACCTACCGCTGAGGAAGTTGTGATGAAAGTTCTGCGCACAATCGGGTTGATGGCGGCGGCAGTGCTGCTCGCCGCTTCTACGCCCGCGCATGCGCAGGACGCGGCAATCGTGCCGAGCGTCTCGGGTCCGCTCCCGAACAGCATTCGGGTGGGCGCTTCGCTCGATGCGATCCGGCTCCAGCTTGGCGGTGGGGGCTACAAGGTGGAGCTTCTCGACGCGAAGTCGCCCGGCCAGCTCACCGACGGGCTGCTGGATACGGGCCTGCTGGCTTCGATCAATCACTTTCAGATCGATGACCACCCCTTCCTCAATGAGGGGCAGGGGGCCGGGCAGAGCTTTCTGATCGCGACGCGTCCGGGCGAGGAGCTGATCATCGGATTCGTGCGCGGGGTCTCCCGCGCGATTTTGAAGAAGAGAGCGGCGGGTGTTGCACGGGGCGCGGATCCTTTCAATCCGGGGCGCCTCTCCCCCATCAAGTCCCAACTGGCAACGCTGGTGCAGGTTTGCGCAGCGGCGCCCATCAAGCGTGATCGCTATTCCAACCGTTTTGAATTCCTTGGAAGCTGCTACGGCGGCAAGGGCTACGTGCGCTACCGCCCGGAACGCTCGCAGGTCGCGCTGCTGGTGGTCGGCGGCGCAAGTGCCGTGCCCGCCGCGCAGCCAGACAGCGGTGAAGCACCCCAGCCCGGCGACATTCTGTGGGAGAAGAAATTCGGCGACGAAAATGCCCCCGGCGCCGTCGAGATCAAGACCAGGGGCCGCCGGGTCAAACCGCCCAAGAAACCCAAGCAATAAGCAGCTTCAGACGACCGGGTGTTTGGGATCGTTTCCAGCCAGCACTGAGAGAATGTCCTGCGCGCACATCTTCGCCATGCGCGAGCGTGTCTTGATCGTGGCGCTTCCGGTGTGGGGAGCGAGCACGACGTTCTCGAGCTGCGCAAGGCCCTCGGCCAGTTCGGGCTCGCGCTCATAGACGTCGAGCCCCGCGCCGGCCAGTTTGCCCTCGCGAAGCGCGGTGACAAGAGCGGCCTCGTCCACGACGGGTCCGCGCGCTGTGTTGATGAGATAGGCCGTGGGCTTCATCAGCGCGAGCCGCCTTGCATCCAGCAGGCCGCTCGTCTCGGGGGTGAGCGGGCAGTGCAGGCTCACGAAATCCGATTCCTGCAGCAGCTCGTCGATGGTGACGAGCTCGGCGCCCAGCGGGTCTTCGATCTCGCCGGGCAGGCGCGAGCGGTTGTAGTAGAGAATGCTCGCCCCGCAGGCCTTTGCCCGCCGGGCGTAGGCCTGGCCGATGCGGCCCATGCCGATCACGCCGACGGTGCTCCCGTAGACATCGCGGCCCAGAAAAAGCTCGGGCTCCCAGCCGGTGAAATGCCCCGCGCGAACGAAGGCATCGCCCTCGACGATGCGGCGGCAGACGGCAAGGGTGAGTGCGAAGGCCAGCTCGGCAGTGGTCTCGGTCAGCACGTCCGGGGTATTGCAGACGCGAACGCCGCGCTTTCGGGCCAGTTCCAGGTCGATGTTGTTGGTGCCCACCGCGTAGTTGGCGACGACCTTGAGCCCCGGCGCCGCGTCGAAAACCTCGGCATTGATGGGCTCGGAAAGCAGGCAGAGCAGGGCGTCGGCCTCCCGCACGCGCTCGAGCAGCTCGGCCCGCGGCAGGGGCAGGGGGCCCTCATAGAGGTCCACTTCGTGCTCCGCGCGCAGCAGTTCCAGCGCGTCGCCGGGCAACTTTGCTGTGACAAGAATTCTGGCCATGGTTTTCCGCGGTCCTCGATGTGACTATGGTGCGCTCCGCCCCGGCAAGGTGTATCACCTGCGGGGCCGGGACGGCCAGTGCCGGGCAGGCGCCCGGATCGCCCGGCCGGCAGCAGGAGAGCAGGGAAAGACGTGAGCGAGACGAGTAAAAAAGAGATCGGGGCGGCCCTCTTCGAGGGCGTGCGCCACGTGTTCTTCGATCTCTTCGACACCCTGATCGAGGTGGATAACTCAAAGCTCCCCACCGTCGTTCACGGGGAGCACGAGTTCCCCTCGACCGCCCCGGCCGTGCTGGAACTGGTGCACGAGCGCGGCCACGGGCACATCACGCTCGAACAATTCGTGGCGGAGGTCATCCGCCAGTGGCAGGTCATTGCCAAGGCCAAGGAAAAAGAGTGGATCGAGATCTCCGCGCTGGTTCGTTACGAGAACATCGTTCACGCGCTCGAACTGGAGGTCGAAGGCGAGGAATCCAGGCGCCTGGCCCATGAACTGGTCGAAACCCACATGCGCGCCATCGCGCGCTCAACCCGCGCGGTAGAGGGCGCCGCCGAGTTGCTCGATCGCCTGCATGCGAAGGGAATCGGCGTCGCGCTGATCTCGAACTTCGACTACACGCCGGCGGCCGACTGGATTCTCGATCACACAGGTCTGCAGGGGCGCTTTGACAAGGTGATCATCTCCGATGCGCTGGGCCTTCGAAAGCCGCACGAGAAGCTCTTCGAGGACGCGATGAGCCACTTCGGCGCGAGCCCTGCCGACAGCCTGCACATCGGCGATACCGCGCTGGCCGACATCTGGGGCGCCGGGCGCCTTGGAATCCGCACCGTGTGGATCAACCGCAAGGGCGAGGCCTTTCCCCACGATGAGCACGCGCCGAGCCTGGAAATCACCAGGCTCGCCGAGCT
>JAGRBM010000463.1 GCA_020434085.1 Chrysiogenia bacterium
CCAGGGTGTCTTCAATGATTGGCATGCCGGTCATGGCAGGGATCTTTCGGAAATCGGCGGCGGTGGCCGGGGCCCGGAACGGCGATCAACGACGCCGGCGCGAAGGCAAGGGACCAGGCTGGTTCAGGCGCGCGGGCTGCCGCGCAAAGCGCGGGCTCGTCGTCGCAGCTGAATGGCCAGTGACCGGATCATGGTCGCGCCTTAGTCCTCAACCGGGCTGACGTCAAGGAAAACCCGTGGGCTCACCAGTCCCAGACCTCGGGAACCTGACCGCAGGCCTCGGCAATGCGGCGCCGGGTTCCGGCCGTCGTACCCTCAGGCAGGGCGGTGAGATCATGAAACCGGGCCTCGGCGATCTCGGCGGTGGGCCGGAACGGCATCTGGCGGAACTGGCGCAGCACGAAGCAGGCCACGTGATCGCCGGGGAACTGCCGGTCGTTGAGATAGATCCCCATGAGCACGGGCGGCGCATCGGCATGGATGCAAGCCTCCTCGCGCAACTCACGAATCGCCGCCGCCACCACCGTCTCGCCCCGCTCGACGCCGCCCCCCGGCAGAAGCCAGCCGGGCGCATAGGTATGCCGTACCAGAAGCACGCCACCTTCGGGTGACAGAACGACTATGCGGGTGCCGAGCGTCATGCCCCTCGCCTGGCGGTAATAGGGCTGCAGGACGAGCCGGGACACGGCCTTGAAGGCTACACGCTTGAGCATGGCTCTGGATATCAAGCGGCGCATCATTCGCCAAGCTTGAGTTGGCCTGCACTTGGCTCTAAGCCGTGGCCATGAGCCAGTCCATCACCGTGCGGCCGGTCTCCGGCAAGAGCGATCTTCGCGCCTTTCTCGATGTGCCCTTCGCCATCTACCGCGACGATCCCAACTGGATTCCGCCGCTCTACCTTGAGCGCTTCGAGCATCTCGATCCGAAGAAGAATCCCTATTTCCAGCACGCCGACGTTCAATTGTTCCTGGCGGAGCGCGCAGGCCAGCCCGTCGGCCGGATCTCCGCCCAGTTCGACCGGCTGCGCAATGACTGCCACAAGGATGACGTCGGCCAGTTCGGGTTCATCGAGGCCCCCGACGATCCTCAGGTCTTTGCTGCCCTGTTCGACGCCGCCCAGACCTGGCTCGCCGGCCATAACGCCCGCACCATCCAGGGCCCGTTCAATTTTTCCATCAATGATGAGATGGGATGCCTGATCGAAGGCTTCGACACGCCGCCCAACATGATGATGGCCCATGCCCGCCCCTACTACGGGCCGCGGATCGAGGAGCAGGGCTTCGTCAAGGCTAAGGACGTGATCGCTTATGACTACGACGGCCGCCTGCCGATGCCGCCCAAGATGCGCGGCATGATCGACCGGGTACTCACCTCTCGCGACATTTCCATCCGCCCGCTCGACAAGAGACAGCTCGACCGCGAGCTCGGCATCATTTTCGAGATCTTCAATGACGCGTGGACTGAGAATTGGGGCTTCGTCCCGTTCACCGCCGAGGAGCTCAAAGTTCTCGGAAACAACCTCAAGTTCCTCATCAAGGGGGACTATGTGGCAATCGCCAGCTATCGCGGCGAGCCAGCGGCCATGGCGGTAACCCTGCCAAATCTCAACGACTGGATCAGGGATTTGAACGGGCGTCTGCTGCCCTTCGGCTGGGCCAAGCTGATGTGGCGCATGTTTGCCAGGCCGCCACTGTCGGGCCGCCTGCCGCTGCTCGGGGTCAAGAAGAAATTCCACGGCAGTCTGACCGGAACCGCCCTTGCTCTCGGCGTGATCGAGACAGTTTACCGCTATCATACGCCACGCGGCACCTACAAGGGCGAGCTGTCGTGGATCCTGGAAGACAACCTTCCC
>JAGRBM010000464.1 GCA_020434085.1 Chrysiogenia bacterium
AGGCCCAGCGCATCAAGCTCGCCCGCGAGCTGGCCAAACGCTCCACCGGAAAGACGCTCTATATCCTCGATGAACCCACCACCGGCCTGCACTTTGCCGACGTGGACAAGCTCCTCGAAGTGCTCCACCGGCTCACCGACGAGGGCAACACCGTCGTGGTGATCGAGCACAACCTCGACATCATCAAGGCCGCCGACTGGGTCATCGATCTGGGCCCCGAGGGCGGCGACGAGGGCGGGCGCATCATCGCCGCCGGCACCCCCGAGCAGGTTGCCCGCGTCGAGGGCTCCCACACCGGCAGCTTCCTGGCCGAAATTCTCGCCTGAACTGTGATTTCGATCACCCGAAATTGAGTCAATTCGCCACTGCAATGCACTTTCAGGCGGGTTTCGCGCGCTTTTTCTTGAAATCGCAGAATGCCCTCATCTAAGGTTGGCAGCTTCACGGAGTAATCACGGCGGCAGCCGTCGCATCAGCGGGGATGCAGCGGCCAATGCCGGACAAGACGATTCTTGAGGAAGAACAGGGAGCGAAAAAATCATGAGAAAACACATTCAATCCTGGCTGGTGACCTTTGCGGTCATTTTCGCCAGCAGCATGGGCTTTCATGCCTGCGGCAGCGACGCGACGTCGATTTTCCTGAACCTGGGTGAGCTCAGCGGCACCCTGGGCGAGGGCGGCAGCGTCAACGTGATTTCAAACGTGGCCAGCGACACCTGCGAAGGGGACTGCGACGGCGTGATTCCGGAGAAGTACAGCGCTTCGGCAAGTGCGCTTGCGTCGGAGAGTGACTACCTCAGCATCACAATCGGCGGCGGGGGTACCTACTCGGTTAACGGAATGCTCTCATCGACGGCGGCCGAAGCCAGTTTGATCATGCAGATCAACAGCGGCGAAGACACCGACCTGTTCACGGCTCAGGCAGGCAGTGTCGAACTGATTCCCCTCAACAACCTGCAGGTTCCGAATGTCACCTTCGGCTCGGAGAACGAAGGTGAATGGTCCAATGAGGATCGTAATGTTTACGACACCCAGGCCCTGACCAATGCGATCACCGCGATTTTTGCCGAGGACGGCTACAGCAGCCAGGACATCGTGGATGAGGCCGGAGACGCCATCAATGCCGACGGCAACGATACCACGCGCGATGTCGCGCTCACCGGGCACCAGCTCGGCGAGTGTGACAACGACGGCAGCATGGTCCGGCTGGATCAATCCATCGTGGTGGAAATCGACGGTGATGAGATCGTCACCGAAGAATATTTCATCCAGGATGTTCTCACCTTCATCAATTGCGAGATCACCGGCGACTGGCTGGGTGATGGCATGCCGTATGAAATGGTGACCTTCAACGGCTCGGTCACTTCGATCGACCTCTATACCGATACCGAAGACCGCAGCACGGTCAACGGCACGATCTGGGTCGACGCGCAGGACAGCATGTCCATGCCCTTCTGGGTCGACCGGCTGAACATCAACACCCGAGAGGTGTGGGACAATACCTCGGGCCCCGGCCCCGACGAGATCAACGGCGGTGTCTGCTATGGCGGCAACGTGACCTTGGGTGCAATGAGCGACTCTGATGAGGACGATGGCTGCAGCGGAGACGGGACCTTTGTTTCGGCGACGGATTTCTCCGCGTACATGGAGCCATAAGCAAAACACGATGGGTTTGTTCTGAAGCCCGAAAACGGGCCCCAATCGGGGCCCGTTTTTTTGTGACAATGTGCGGGTCATCTCGGTCCATCGTGGGCCATCTTGGGTCATTACGGGTCATCTTGGGTCACGGGCGCTTGCGCGGCGGAGAGAAAGCCTCACAATGAAGAAGAGTGGGCCGGGAGGCCCAACGGTGTTGCGCTCCCCCCGCAGCCGGGGGGAGCTGTCCGGCGTAGCCGGACTGAGGGGGGCGTTGTGAACCGGCTCGAAACTCCCCCCTCCGGGCTTTGCCCGTCTCCCCCCGGCTGCGGGGGGAGAGCTGAAAGGATGCGCTTCGCGCTCATGAACGCCCGCCGCCTCGCCAGAGACCTGCTCGAAGAATTCGCGCAGACCCGCGGTCCGCTGATGCGCAATCCCGCATGGGCGGTGATGCGCGCGGTTGCGCTGGCGATGGTGGCGCAGATCGCTCGCGGCTCGCGCAATGCAAACCTGCGCGTGATGGCGGCGACGACGCTGGGTGTTCACACGAGAGCGGCACCCTCCAAACGGGCGGCTTCGAAAAAAGACTGGGCGACTGCCAGCGCCCTCTTTGCCGACGTGGTGCGCCTGGCCGTGACGCCGGCGACCGAGCAGACAAAGCGCGAAGCACTGGTCGAGCTGCTCGGCCGCCACGAGCGCGATGAAGAGACCGACGATTTCGGGCACTACCTGAACTGGCTACCCACGGCGAGCATCTTTCTGGCGCTGCTCGATGGACCGGCGCCGCTGCAGCTCCAGGCCGCGCGCTGGATTTTGTCGCGGAGCCGGGCGCTGGCGGAGCGGGTGGGCTACGGGAAACCAACCATCCC